>JAGAJA010000029.1 GCA_017829075.1 Oscillospiraceae bacterium
CGTTTTTTGCCCCAGCTCTGCCGGGGCAAAAAACACTTCTATCCGCACAACTGTGCGAACTGACAGCTTTGCTGTCAGCGAGTGCGGGCAGTGCGGATGTTCGGCGAGAAAGTCCCTTTAGGGACTTTTTCGACGGTCTGAGCGGCGCAGGAAACAACTCCTGCGCCGCGATCTCTATATTCATTTTATTCAATATACCCGCATTCCCTCATTCTGTCAAGAACCTGCTCCGCCCGCTGCTGCGCAAGATCAGGGTTTTCGTCCGGGGAATAAACGCTTGGTGCCTGCGGGATCCCCGCCAGAACCGCGCACTGCTCATCGGTAAGCCGCTCCGGCGGAACTCCGTAATATCCCATCGAAGCCGCGTAAATCCCGTAATAATTGCTGCCGAAATAGATCGTGTTGACGTAAAGCTCAAAGATCTGCTCCTTGCTCAGCTTATCCTCTATCTCGAACGCCGTGAATATCTCAGCCGCCTTGCGCTCCAGCCGCTTTTCCTGAGTGTAATACAGATTTTTTGCGTTCTGCATTGTTATTGTGCTGCCGCCCTCGACAAATCCAAGCTCCCTGATGTCGTGCAGAAGCGCCCGGATAATCGCCGACGGGTCGATGCCCTTGTGTCCCCAGAAATCCTTGTCCTCGGTGGCGGTCACAGCATTGACGTAGAATTCCGGAAGATCCTCAAATCTCACGAAATGCTCCTCCGCCGAAAGCTCTGCGTAGACCTGCCGCACCGGTCTTTCCCGCACCGCGTCACGGTGCATATTCCAGCCGAGCAGCGCGAATATCCCTCCGGCGATAATAACCGCGGATATCAGCGATAACAATATCAGAAGAATTACCTTGAGAACTCTACGCTTTTTCTTCATTTCTGCCCCTTTCCGAGAGAGATATTATTCTGTCGCCCAGTCTGAGCGCGCCCCACAGCAGGACAATCCCCACCGCCGCCGGAACCGCTGCAATACCGATAAGCACAAGGCTCAGCGCATGAACTGCTTTCTTCATGAGCCTTCCCTGTCTCTTACGCTGACGATCCGGTAATAGCTGCAGGAGGTTATCACATAAACCAGCGTATACATCGCCGCGAACACCCCGAAGCACACCAGCGTGACGATCGCCAGAAATCCGGTGTCCCTCATGCTGAACAGTCCAAGCATCTTAGTCAGCATCGGAAATGCAAACGCCATGTGTATCCCCGCCGCGATAAGCGGAGCAAAGAACACCGTCAGCACCTGAGAATTGACCGCCCGCCGGATATCCCTGTCGTTCATTCCCACCTTGCGCAGGATATCGAACCGCGCCCGGTCGTCGTAGCCCTCGCTTATCTGCTTGTAGTACATTATCAGCACCGCCGCAAGGATAAACACGCTGCCGAAGATTATTCCGAGGAAGAACAGACCGCCGTACATTCCCATGAATTCGCTGAACATAAGCGCTCTCAGATTGAGAGAAAAGCTCTTTTCAGTGGATTTCTTGTATTCGTATATGTCGTTGTATACCTCTACCTGCGCGTCATCGTCGCAGTCCATGTCGAAGCCGTAATAATACGCCATTATGCTGAAGCTGTTCTCGTTCATTGCCCGCTGATAGTCGTCTATCGCGTTCAGTACACTCTCGTCCTTTACGAACAGGTAAATCGAATTGATAACGGAAGCCACATCGTTTCCTATCATCTTGAAGCTGTCCGCCCGGTGAGTTATCTTAAAGCTGCCGAAATCGTCTATCGAAATCGTATCGTAATTATATGTGCTGCCCTTGACGAATATTGCCGCCTCTCCGTCGGAAAGCGTCATTTCCTCGCCCATAACACGGTTATAGTCCTCTATGGTCATGACATAGACGTTCCTCAGATCCACAAACAATTCGTCCATCTCGCTGATGTCTGAGCGGTCAAGATCGATCCTGTCGCCGAGCAATGCTCCTCCCAGCGGGAGATAGGTGTAGCTCAGCTCGTTTTCGGCGGTAACTCCGTGCTTCTCCAGCGATCTCTCCGCCGCGCCGCGAAACCCCGAAATATCCTCGTCCGAGGGGTCATACTGCCACAATTCAATATCTCTTGGATAACGGTCGTAAACTATCTTCTCCTCGCCCATGTACAGGCATATAGTTGAGGACAGAGTGACCAGCACCATTGTGCAGAGAATGCAGATAGAAGCAAGCCCCGCGCCGTTTCTTTTCATGCGGTAAGCCATTTGTGAAACCGAGATGAAATGGTTGGTCTTGTAGTAATACCCCCGGTTCTTCTGGAGTATCTTGCATACCGCGACAGAGCCTGCAATGAACAGCAGATATGTCGCCGCAATAACAAGTATCACCGCCACAAGGAACGCCAGAAGCGCGGTCATAGGCTCTTCAATAGTCACCGCCATGTAATAAGCAAGCCCCAGCAAAACCGCTCCCAGCGCCGCCAGAAACCAGTTGGCTCTCGGCGGCTTTTCTCCGGAATTTTCCGAATGCAGCAGCTCAATAGGCTTTGAGAAAAACACCTGCCGCAGCACGTTCAGATAAATCAGCAGGAATATCACAGCAAACACGATCAGCATACTTACTATGCTGTTTACGCTCACAGAAAACTCATACTGCGCGCTGCCGCTCAGAATACGCACCGCCAGCAGTTCCGCCAGCTTAGAGAAAAGTATTCCCGCGCCGGCTCCCAGCGCCATTGAGATCAGGTATACCATCGCGGTTTCCCACGTCATAATGCGGGCGATATTGCGCTTTCCCATGCCCAAAATGTTGTACAGTCCGAATTCCCGCTTGCGCTGCTTTATCAGGAAGGAATTCGTGTAAAACAGGAATATCGCCGCAAAGATACCCATTATCACAATGCCAAAGCGCATCATGATTTCCATTGTGTCGCCGCCGCGCATATTCTCCAGCATGGAATTATCCGAGAGAAAGCTGACGATATAGAACATCATCGCCATAAGCGAGCAGGTCAGGATATACGGCGCGTAAAGCTTTCCGTTGCGGCGGATACCCCCTGCCGCAAGTCTTGCATATAATCTCATACCGCGCCGCCTTTCGCGTCCTCCGACGAAATCAGCGTCAGCGCGTCGGTTATCTTCCGGTAGAATTCATCGTCGCTGCAAAGCCCGCGGTAAATCTGGTGGAACACCGTTCCGTCCTTGATGAACAGCACCCTCTTCGCGCGGCTTGCCGCCTTTGCGGAATGAGTTACCATGAGGATCGTCTGTCCCCGTCGGTTGATGTCCGCGAACAGCGCCAGAAGTTCGTCTGAGCTGCGACTGTCAAGAGCGCCTGTGGGTTCGTCCGCAAGCAGCAGCTTGGGGTCGGTTATCATCGCCCGCGCCGCAGCAGTGCGCTGCTTCTGTCCGCCGGAAATCTCATAGGGATATTTGTCCAGCAGCGGCAGAATGCCGAGAATTTCTGCGGTTTTTTGCAGCTTCGGCTGCATCTGGGGATATTTCATTCCCGCAAGCACCAGCGGCAGCAGGATATTGTCCCGCACGGTAAAGGTGTCCAGCAGGTTGAATTCCTGAAACACAAATCCGAGATTGTCCCGCCGGAAATCCGCCAGCTTTGAGTCCTTTATCTTCGCAAGATCCATTCCGTCAAGGATCACGCTGCCCCCGGTGGGCTTATCCAGCGCCGCAAGGATATTCAGCAGCGTGGTCTTTCCGGAGCCGCTCTCGCCCATTATCGCGATATATTCGCCCTGCTCCGCGGTGAATGTTACGTTTTTCAGCGCCTCGACCCGGTTTCCGCCGAGCCGGGTGGTGTAGGTCTTTTTCAGTCCGTTTATCTCTAGTATCGGCATGATCTGTTTCTTCCTTTCTGCATTACGCCGAGAGCTCCCCGCTCTCCGTCTGTATTAAGTATATCAGATCACCGCCGCAGCCGCAATTGATTTGTCTTACATTTATCTTACAATATTGTAATATCAATCCCGGAGATCCACCGCTTTTCGCTCCAGACCTATCTCTATCACCGTCCCGGTTTCATCGCTGAGTGCGGTTATCGTATGTCCCAGCGCCCTGCATATCCTCCGGCAGAGGTATAAGCCTATGCCGCTCGCTTTCATATCGGTGCGCCCGTTGCAGCCGGTATAGCCCTTTTCAAATATCCGGGGAAGATCCTCTGGAGCTATTCCGATACCGGTGTCCCGCAGCTTCAGGATATTGTTCTCAAAGGTGATGGTTATGCCGCCGGAGCGGGTGTATTTCAGAGAATTCGAAAGCACCTGAGATATCACGAACAGCAGCCATTTTTCGTCCGTCAGCACCGTGACGTCCAACGGCTGATAATCGAGTGAGAGCTTCTTGCGTATGAACTGCGCCGAGAATTTCCGCAGTGCCGCCCGGATCACCGCGTCAAGGCTGCATTCCCTGATAACATAGTCCGTTTCGCTGCTCTCCAGCCGCACATAGCACAGCACCATTTCAACATACTGCTCAATGCGCATAAGCTCCTCGGAAAGCTCACGGCTCTCCGGAGTGTCCTGCTCCGCAAGGGAAAGCCGCATTGCGGCGATAGGGGTCTTAATCTGGTGCGCCCACATGGTGTAGTAGTCGGTCATGTCCGCAAAGCTGCTCTCATATCCCGCTTCAAGCTCCGTGCGGCTCTGAAACAGCAGCCTTATAAGCTCCGAATAGCCCGCCTCCACCACATTTTCCGGCTCCGGGAGATTATCGCAGGAAACGGTGATCTCCTCCTTCAGCTTCTCCAGAACCGCGCATTTCCTGCGGAATTTCAGATAGTCCGCGATACCGAAAACCAGCGCTATCGCGCCGCACACAGCCGACGCATATCCCACCGCGCCGAGGGGGATCCCCCCAAGCAGAAACACCACCGCGAATACCGCCGCAAACAGCGCAAAAGCAGCGATCACGCGTATTCTTGATTTCAGATAAGCGATCATTCCACTATATATCCCATTCCGACCTTAGTTGCGATAAATCCCGCAAGCCCCGCAGCGTCAAGCTTCTTCCTCAGCCGCGCCACGTTTACGGTGAGGGTGTTCTCGTCAATGAAGCAGTCGGTTTCCCACAGCCGGTTCATCAGCTTCTCACGGCTGACTACCCTGCCCTTGTTCTCAAGCAGCGTCTGTAAAATACGGTATTCGTTCTTGGTAAGGTCTATTTTGTTCTCCCCTACGGTAAGGGTAGCGTCCGCGGTGTTTAGCTTCGCGCCGCGGTGTTCTATCATTCCCACCTGCTGCGCAAAATCGTAGCTTCTCCGCAGAAGAGCCTGTATTTTCGCCACCAGCACCGTCATATCGAACGGCTTTGCAATAAAATCATCGCCGCCCATATTCATCGCCATGACTATGTTCATATTGTCGCTCGCCGAGGAAATGAACACGATCGGCACACGGCTATTCCGGCGTATTTCCCCGCACCAGTAAAATCCGTTGAAGAACGGCAGGGTTATATCCAGCAGCACAAGATGCGGCTGGAACTCCGCCACCTCCTCGGAAATCCGGCGGAAATCCACGGCGCATTTCGTTTCAAGCTCCCAGTCTGCAAGTCCCTTGCTCACCGAACGGGCGATCCCTTCGTCGTCCTCGGCTATGTAAATTCGGTACATATTTACTCCTATCCAGTGATTTATATTTTCAGTATAGCACAACAGCGGCGATTTTGCAAGCAGATACTTCTCCATTCATATATCCGCCTGTGGAAAAACGCTTTTATTTTTTTACAAAATAAGGCAGTCTGCTTCTTGACAATTTCTAAAAACTATGTTAAAATAATAAGGTACTTGATATTAAGGTACTTAACAATTCATTAATATCGGAAGGTGCATAATAATGCAGGATATTGACGAACAACTTACAGGGCTTATCCACGACTGGTTCGCGCGGCTCAGGGGACAGATCTCAGCGGGAAACAGCGAATTTCTCGGAGGAAATCACACGCTGCTGGAACGGGAACGAATACTTCTCACCATAGGCAGAAACGGAGAGATCGTCCAGAAGCGGCTTTCAGAGATCTTCTCGGTCAGCCCCCAGTCCATGTCAGAAGCACTGTCAAAGCTGGAGAATGACGGCTACATAACCCGTATAAAAAACCAGCTTGACAAGCGCAAAACCGTTGTGTCCCTCACCCCGGCGGGCAGGGAGCAATCAGACAGGCTCGCGCAGAAGATGCGCAGTCAGGCGCACCGGTTCCTAGAACCGCTCAGCCCGGAGGAAAAGCAGACGCTCTACACTTTACTGAAAAAGCTCATCAAATACCGGTGCTGAGATATTCACCCACACCGCGCAAGCGGCGGAACTCTGCAAAGGAGGAAAATATATGGCATTTGAAAAGATAAACGAATTTTCTGCGGAAAAGCAGAAGCTCTGCAAGGAGCACGACACCATCTCCGATGACCTGTTCAAGGAATACGGCGTAAACCGAGGACTTCGCGACATTAACGGAAAGGGCGTCCTCACCGGACTTACCCGCATCTCGAAAATAGTATCATTCAAGGACGTAGACGGCGAGCGCGTACCCTGCGACGGCGAGCTTTGGTACAGAGGCTACAACATAAATACGCTTATCAAAAACCTCTCCGGCTTCGGCTTTGAAAAGACCGCATATCTGCTGATATTCGGAGAACTTCCCACCGACGCTCAGCTTGAGGAATTCAACGAGGTGCTGAACGACTGCCGTACTCTCCCGTCCAACTTCACCCGTGACGTTATCATGAAAGCCCCCTCAAAGGACATCATGAACTCCATGACAAAGAGTATCCTTACCCTGTCGTCGTATGATGAAAACCTTTCCTCCAACGATATCGACAACTGCATTCGGCAGTGCCTTCAGCTCACCGCCGTTTTCCCGATACTGGCGGTTTACGGCTACCATGCCTATAATCACTATGACAACGACGGAAGTATGTACATTCACCGTCCCAAGCCGGGGCTTTCCACCGCGGAGAATTTCCTGCTGATGCTGCGCCCGGATATGCAGTACACCGAGCTTGAAGCGAGGGTTCTCGACATTGTTCTCATGCTCCACATGGAACACGGCGGCGGCAACAACTCCACCTTTACCACCCGCGTCGTTACCTCGGCAGGCTCGGACACCTACTCCGCGATCGCCGCGGCTATGTCCTCGCTCAAAGGCCCGCGTCACGGCGGCGCAAACCTCAAGGTTATGCAGATGATGCAGGATATCCGCAGTCACGTCAGCGACCCCACCGATAAGGACGCGGTGCGGGATTATCTGCGCAAGCTGCTTGACGGAGAGGCTTTCGACCGCAAGGGGCTTATCTACGGCATGGGTCATGCGGTTTACTCCATTTCCGATCCTAGAGAAAGAGTTCTGAAATCCTACGTCCAGAAGCTCGCCGAGGCAAAGGGCAAGGACAGGGATATGGCGCTGTATTCCAATATCGAGGAAATCGCGCCGCAGCTCATTGCAGAAAAGCGCCGCATCTACAAGGGCGTAAGCCCCAACGTGGACTTTTACAGCGGCTTTGTTTACGATATGCTGGGTATCCCGCTGGAGCTGTACACACCGCTGTTTGCGATCGCGAGAGTTGTTGGCTGGTCTGCCCACCGTATTGAGGAGCTTGTCGGCATGAGCAAGATAATCCGCCCGGCTTACAAGAGCGTTATGGAAGAGATAGAATAAAAGCTGCTTCTCGGGCAAAACTGAGTTTTTCAACGGTCTGGAGCGTCCCCGGCATTTTGCTGGGGACGCTTCATTATGTGGTAATTCCAGATACACCTTGCCCCTCCCGCAAAAATGAATTTATTATGTTGACATTTCAACCATTATATGCTAAAATTAATGCAAACAATATTCCCCAGAAAAATACCAAAAACGGAGGTAAGCAGTATGTCGGAGCAGGATACTATATACTACAAACTAAAGCTGAAGCGCACCAGAACTCCACTGGAGGTCTTTGAGAAAATGAGCAAGTGCGTCAAAAAGAAAGGCGCGACCAAGGACTGGACGTATGACATCTCCCCGGACGGCACAAGTATGTGGGTGGATTTCGGCGAGGATAAGGGAGAAACGTTCCGGTTGTCGTTCGACGAGAAGAAGCAGTGCGAGGGCTTCTGCAAGGTGTTCTTTCCGCTTTCCGGGGAGCTTTTTGACGACGAAAAGAAAAGCGAATTCAAGGCGCTAATCAACATGATATACTCTGCCCGTAGTTCCTTTGCGGAAATGGAGGTATCGGACGAATACGGCATTGCGGAAAGCTACCTCGACAGCAAGGTGAACAAGATAGCCCTGAGGGAGCTTACCGCCGAGGAAGAAGAACGCGCCCAGCGACTGTTCGGTGAGGGTCACACGGATATACCGGATTTTCTGAATGCTCTTATGTTCGACCTGCGGGGGCTGCCTTATTCCGAGGACTTCATACCGTACATCAACAGGCGCATTACCGTCAATTACATAATGTTCTGGGATTCAAATAATCCAGAGCTAAGAGAGTTTTTCCCGGCTTTTGCTGAGAGCTTCCTCTACGAAACCACCGAATACAACGGCGAGGGCAGACTGTACAAGGTCAAGAAGTATTACGAGGATCTGTCGGGAGTGTACCATTCCGTCTGCGGATTTTGTTTTGGTATGGAACAGGTATGCCGCTACCGGGACTTCAAAAGCGGCTGGGACCCGAAAAGCGTTCAAGTGTTCAGGCTGTATCAAGGGAAGTATCTGCCTCTGCTTGAAGCTGAAAATTCCGACCTCGGCAGGTGCAGGCTTGCGTATCGGTTCTTTGTATCAATACTGGAATTCCTCGGATTCAAGTATGTGGGCAGAGGCAGCGAGCGCAACGAGCAGATAGACGAGCCTTTCGCAAAGGCGATAAGAGCCTATATAGAAACCGGCAATCATAACGAATACCATAATGCCTTTAATGAGTTCTGTAAAAGGAACAGAGAAAAGCACTGATTTTGTCGTTATGGGGTGATTTGTTTGAGAAAAATTGCTGCATTTTCGCTGCTTTTTTGTATTCTGATGAGCGGGTGCGCTTCCGGCGGCAGTGCCGGGAATTCGCAGGCAGATAAGGAGGACTATATGTACACATTCAGGAAAATATCGTTCGAGGAATTCTACGAAAACACAAAACAGTACACCATAGCCGGCGAGTGGGTCTATGAAGTGGGGGAAGCCGGTGATGAAACCTACGCACTGTTCTGGGGTAAGGCGCGGACTCTTTTCGGCGAGCCGAACCAGCAAAGCGCCGACTGGGAGAATATGTATACCTATGAAATCGAAGCAAGCGACGGTCAGAACGCTCCGCTTTATCTGGAGGTATACCACGGCTCCGGCGGGTCGTCTGTCGCAATGCCCACCGAGGACAACGATGTTGACCATGCGGCATACGATCAGGCAAAGTCGGAGCTTATCGCACTGATAGAAAGCGCACAGCCTGCGGATTACGTCTGGGAGGGCGTCTATGAGGATATCCCGGTAAATATCAAGTACACGGTAAAAGACGGCAAAGCTACCGTCGATTCAAAGTTCGGTGAGGATATGTTCTGATAAAAAAACCTGAGAGGAAGCATCTCCCCTCAGGTTTTCCTCTATACAAGCTGCTCCCGCAGCGACTGCAATATCTTTCTCTCCCGCCGGGAAACCATGACCTGCGAAAGCCCCAGAAGCTGTGCGGTTTCGCACTGGGTTTTCCCCCGGAAGTACCTCTGGATTATTATGTCCCTGTCCTCGCCGGAAAGCCCGGATAAGCACTGCCGGAGCGCCAGTCGGTCTATCAGCGCGTCCTCGCCGGAGCTTTGCGGGACTTGAAGTTCATCTCCCTCTTCCCCGCCGGAATTGAGGGACACCGGTGGAATTCCCGCGCAGAGAGCCTCGGCAGCCTCCTCCTGAGTTACCCCAAGCGCCTCCGCGATATCCGAGATACGCGGCTCACCGTCAGCCGAGAGCTGCTCCCGCACCCGCGCTGCCTTTACCGAAAGCTCTTTCAGGCTGCGGCTTATCTTCACGCTGCCTCCGTCCCGGAACAATCTCCGTATCTCCCCCAGAATTACCGGAACAGCATAGGTCGAAAAGCAAAGCCCCCGCTCCGGCGCAAACCTGTCGCAGGCTTTCACAAGTCCCACGCAGCCGGCAGCGTACAATTCCTCGTACTCAATGCCGCGCCCCCGGAAACGGTTCGCCAGCTTATGCACCAGCGGCAGGTTGCTCTCTATGAATTCGTCCCGATCCACGTCAAGTCACCTGCTTCTCCGGCAGTTCCACCGGGCTTACGGAGCTTTCCGGAATATGCTCACGGAAACCGGGCGCTGTCCGGCAGCTCAGCCGTTTTTGCATCGTAACGGTAGTTCCTTTGCCCGGCGCGCTTTTCACGCTCACCGTGTCCATAAAGCTGGACATGACCGAAAATCCCAGCCCGGAGCGCTCTTCCTCCGGCGCGGTGGTGAACAGCGGAGTCATCGCCTGCTCAATGTCGGCGATCCCCGCACCCTTGTCCCGCACGCTTATGTAGATCACCCCGCCGGACATCTGCCGCAGGGTAAGCTCCACCGTACCCACACAGCCGCGGTAGCCGTGTACTATTGCGTTGGTGACCGCCTCGGAAACCGCGGTCTTTATCTCGCTTATTTCCTTTACAGTTGGGTCGCACTGCGCCGCAAATGCCGCAGTTACCGCCCTTGCGTAGGACTCGTTCACCGACAGCGACGGAAAGCTGAGCCGGCACTCGTTAATTAGTTGCTTTTTCATTTTTATCTCCCTCCACAAGCAGCCCGGAAAGTCCCGAAATCCGTATTACAGCCGCGATCTCCGGTCTTGCGTTTTTTATTATCATTTCACCGCCGTTTGAGTGAACAGCCCTCAGTCTGCCGAGAATAAGCCCGATTCCGGAGCTGTCCATGAAGCCAACCTTTTCCATGTCGATTATCAGCAGCTCCGGCTGGGAATGCGCGATCACCTCGTCCAACTCCCGCCGCATTTCCCTCGCCGAATGGTGGTCTATATCCCCGGAAAGCGCCGCGGTTATCCGCCCGCCGTCGTTGTAAAGCTTCACCATTTTTACGTCCCCCTTTCGATGTGGATATTGTAGCACATATTCAATGAATATTCTGTCGGTATTCCGACGTGTAATTTTGATGTTTGCGGGAATTTCCGGCGAATGTAAAATAATCTGGACGAATACGGAATATAAATATACAAATTTATCCTAAACCGCCGTATTTATAGAAAAATCAATGTCAAACTGCACAAATCCGCTGAAATAATATGTGTAATTCCGACAAATCATTGCATAATTCGTTGATTTCTGAGCAGGATTATAGTACAATATAGCTATAAACCCAAAGGCTATATTGGATAAACTGTCCAATCATGATAAAGGTGATATAAATTTGTATAAAGCAATTTTTTCCCGCAGAGAACTGACAGACCTGCCGGAGTATTTTAACTGCGTCAGCGACCTGCTTGAAAACAGCGAGGTGCAGCAGCTCGGCGGATTTGCGCACCACAAGGGTACCACCCGTCTCCAACACAGCCTGAATGTATCCTACTACAACTACCTGATATGCAGAAAACTTAATCTGGACGCGCGCTCCGCCGCCAGAGCCGGACTGCTCCATGACCTGTTTCTTTACGACAGAAAGGAGCATGAGCGTGTGGACGGCGAGGGCTGGCATGGAGTAGGTCACCCGAAGATCGCGTTCTTCAACGCGGTTGAGCTGTTCCCGCTGAACGACCGGGAAGCAGATATGATCGTGAACCATATGTTTCCCGTAACTCCGCATCTGCCCAGATATCGGGAAACATGGATCATTCAGTTTGTGGATAAATTCTGCGCGCTGGGTGAGCTTTCGCAGCTTGCGGCGCGTTCCGGAAAAAGAGGAATGCGGCTCGCAGGAGCGTTTTCCCTCGGACTTTTGGTGCGGCTCACATTACGCTTCTGAACCGCCGAAAAGTCCCTTAAAGAATTCAAATACCGCAAAGCGGATCTCCACCCTGCCCTCCGTCACAAAGTCCTCCGGGAGAATGTCCTCCGGGCAATCCTCCTCGGTCAGAGGTCTGCAAGCCAGCGGGAGGCACAGCGGCGGGAACATCACGCACCACCAGTTATGCCCCTCGCCGCTGCCGAGGGTTATCCGCAGCGCGTGATAATCCCCCGCCGGAAGCGTCACGTTTTCATACTGTCGGGTTGTGAAATACATCTCGGTAAGCTCCGCTTTTGCACCATATTCTACCCCCTGCTGCGCAAGAAATTCGCAGCAGCTTTTTTCTATCTCCGAAAGAAGTCCGCGCACCCGCTCCTCCGCCTCTTCGACGCTTTCGCTGTCAGAAAGGAGTGTGCCGTATTCCTCCAGAATGTAGTCCCGCAGCTCCAGCTTAATCTGCTGATCGTACTCGCTGTCGCTGTTCGCCGGAATATGGAGCCGCAGCACCGACTGCGGGATCTCCTCGCACTCCCTCGCAAACGCGCCAAAGCTGCCCAGAAGCAGTGATAAAGCCGTGCCTGCCGCCATAATTATATCAAGCGCCCGTGATGTCATAGTGTTACCTCCATTGTCGCTGTTCCGTGAGTTTTTCTGACTTTAATATTGGCTATTTAATGCGGCTTAGTCACTTACATGAAACTTTTTTCTAATGCTGCCGGACTTACATTATAAGGGAGGGGTAAGCTATGCCCAAAATCAGAAAATATATCGCGGCACTCACTGCGGCTCTGCTGCTGTGCGGCTGCACAAATAACGACACATCATCTGCGCCGGAGAGCGTTTCTTCCTCTGAAGCCATCTCTGCGACCTCAGAAAACTCGCCGGAAATTACAACCTCCGCTCCGGAGCAGAACACAGCCCCGGAGGACGGCGCTGCGCCTGCCGATCCGGGGGTTACGGATACTTCTTCCGTTAATTCCGGCGGAGTTGACCTTGTTTCCGGGAATTACTCAGATAACAATAATATTTTCGACCTGAACGGTAAATACTGCGATATATCGGAGCTTCCGTTCTCGGTGGAAACCTTTCAGCCGGAACTGGTTCCGGAAAATTCCGTGTGCATAAATGTATGCAACGGAAAGCTGATACTTATACATCATCAGCCCACCGAAGATATATCGCCGGTCAACCCATCGACATGGGAGCTGTACACCTACGACTTGAAAAGCAAAGAGCTGACAGAAATATACAGCAGCAACGAATGGAAAATGACCGCCCCCAACTCTACAAATATGCAGTATTACAGCGGCAACAACGCTCTGCTGTATGCGGACGACACCTATGTATTCATAATTTCACCAGATGAATACGGCGCGGAAAGATATACCGTTATTAATCACACCACCGGGAAAATCGTGCTTGATCTGCCGAAAACCACGGAAAACGGAAACACCACATATTTTGCAAACTACTCTATGACGATCGTGTACGATTATCTGTATTTTGACGGGTATTACTACATCGCGGAATATGATAAGGTAATTCCTGTGATCTTCAAAGCGAACCTCCAGACCGGTGAGATCGAATTATTCCGCACAGGAGCGTGCTATCCTTTCTACGGAGTGGCAAACGTATGCTTTAAGATCGTTCTGGATTCTAACCAGTATTACATTGATGATAACTACGCAAATCTCCGCGGTGACATTTTTCAAACGTCCGACATGGTGAACAATACACAAACTTCAATTGCTGACACCTACTACCCTATTGTGTCCCAGAGTTTATCGGACGATATTCTCGGAAGCAGAGAAAAACTAAGCTGGATCGACAAGAACAACATCAGTCATGAGATAGGCACAACCGGATTCAACTACTATGTCGTTGACAAGCATATTACCAAGGACGGTATTTTTCTCTTCACCCTGTGCCGCAACGAAAACCAGCCCCGGCTGCTCATCGGCTGCTATGACGAGAAAAGCGGAATAAATTATTCCGCTCTGGTCGAAACAAACCGCGATGAGAGAGTTTTTATGGAAAACACAGCGATCTATCTTGTAAAAGACAATACACTGGAAACCACAGTGCTTTCCCCGTACAAGGACGAGCTCATGTATATGAGCCATCAGTAAATGACTTGTAAAATTTCTGAAAATATATTGAAATAATCAGCATTTTGGTGTATAATATAGTTTGAGGTGTTATGCCTTATAAATAATCTATCGAAAGGAATTACGAAATGCCGCTCGAAGAAATCAACAGAGAATTTTCATTCCCACTCCAGAAGATCATTGACGAGTACCGTCTGGAAGTGATCTATATGCCGGAGGACAGCGGGAATACACTTATCTCCGACCACGAAATAAACCGCCCCGGCTTGCAGTTCGCGGGCTTCTATGAATATTTTGACAAGCAGCGTATTCAGATCTGCGGAAAAACCGAATTCGCATACCTCTCTACCCTTGAGCCGGAGGTGCGCCGCAGCAGGATCGACAATCTACTCAGCTACAAGTTCCCTGCTCTCATCGTCACCAGAAACCTTGAGATATTCCCGGAGCTTGTGGACAGCGCAAAGGATAATGAAATGCCGCTGTTCCGTACCGATGAAAGCACCTCGGTATTCACATCTAAGCTGGTAAATTTCCTGAACTTACAGCTTGCCCCCAGAATTACCCGCCACGGAGTTCTGATAGAGATCTACGGCGAGGGCGTTCTTATCCTCGGCGAAAGCGGCGTCGGCAAGAGCGAAACCGCTATCGAGCTTGTAAAGCGCGGTCATCGCCTTATCGCGGACGACGCTGTGGAGATAAAGAAAGCCTCCAACATCACTCTGGTGGGAAGCTCCCCGGACAATATCCGCCACTTCCTTGAGCTGCGCGGAATTGGTATCATCAACGCGCGTCAGCTTTTCGGTGTCGGCGCGGTAAAGCTCAACGAAAAGATCGACATGGTAGTAGAGCTTGAGCTGTGGAATCCCGAAAAGACCTATGACAGAATGGGCGTGGATACCCACTATATGACTATCCTCGGAGTAAAAGTCCCGCTGCTCACTATCCCGGTAAAGCCCGGACGTAACCTCGCAGTAATTCTTGAGGTCGCAGCAATGAACAACCGCCAGAAGAAGATGGGCTACAATGCCGCAAAGGATCTTCTCCACCAGCTTGGCATCGACTCGGACAGCGAAGAGATCATGTCCGACCTCAATATCTGATATAATAACAGAAAGGCTGAAATGAAAATGAAATACAACATAGGTATTGACCTCGGCGGAACAAACGTCAAGGTCGGAGTAGTTGACGAAAATTACAACATCGTGTCTAAGGCTACCGCCAAGACTGATCTTCCCCGCCCCGCCGAGCAGATCGCGGACACCATCGCGGAAACCGTATGGGCTGCGCTGAACGAGGCAAAGGTAACTATCGACGAAGTAAACAGCATCGGCATCGGAACCCCCGGTACTGCAAGCCGCAACACCGGAGTGGTTCTCTATTCCTGCAATCTGGGATTCAAGAACACCGACCTGCGCAAGCTGGTCGGTTCTCGGCTCGGCAAGGACGTTTACGTTGAGAACGACGCAAATGCGGCGGCATTCGGCGAAGTACTCGCCGGCGCAGGAAAGGGCTACAAGGACGTTGTGGTAGTCACCCTCGGCACCGGAGTCGGCGGCGGAATCATCATTGACGGAAAGATCTACACCGGCTTCAATTTCTGCGGCGCAGAGCTTGGGCACACCGTTATTCAGTACGGCGGAAGAAAGTGCGGCTGCGGCAGACTTGGCTGCTTCGAGGCTTATTCCTCAGCAACCGCCCTCATCAACATGACAAAGGAAGCCATGGAAGCCGACAGGAACAGCAAAATGTGGGAGCTTTGCTCCGGCGATATCGCAAACGTAGACGGAAAGACTGCATTTGACGGCTGGCGCGCCGGCGATAAGAGCGCGTCAGATGTAGTTGATATGTACATAAGCTATCTCGGCTGCGGACTTACTAATATCGTGAACACCTTCCAGCCGGAAATGCTGCTCATCGGCGGCGGTATCTGCAAGGAGGGAGAAAACCTCACCAAGCCGCTTGAGGAGATCATTGCCCGCGAAAGCTACTGCGTAGACCCTGAGCGCTCCACAAAGCTTGACATTGCGCTGCTTGGAAATGACGCGGGAATTATCGGCGCGGCATTCCTCTATACACTGGCTGATTAAGGAGAAAAACGATGTATTATATGTCGCAGGACAGCACAGAATTAGTTGAAAGCAGTCATCTTTACATAGACGGCAATGCGATCTTCGCGGTTGTCCCCGGAAGCGAGGACATAAAGCTTGCGGAATACGAGGTCTACGGCGAAGCGCAGGAAATGCTGCACAAGGTATTCAACGCGATTGAGGACAGCGAAGCGGTATTCTCATTTGAGTGAAATTCCGCTCTGAGGTGATTATTCTGGTATTTCAGACATACATATTTTACATACAATAATTAATTCAGGAGGGTTCGTCTTGGATTTATCCCAGATAGCGGAAATGTGCCGCGAAAACGGCTCATTCTGCGAATTCAACCACATTCTTGCACCCAACACCTCAATGAAGATAGGCGGTCCGTGCGACGCATTTGTAAAGGTAACTAACGAAAAGGCACTGCTGGAAGCCGTGAAATTCTGCCGCAGTGAAAATATCCCGCACTTCATTCTCGGTAAAGGCAGCAATCTGCTGATAAGCGGAAAGGGTCTGCGGGGCTGCGTTATCGCGTTGTCCTCGGAGGAGCCTCAGATCACCGTAAACGGCGGCGAAATCACCGCATGGGCGGGAGCCACGCTTCACTCGGTATGCCTTGCCGCGCTGGATAACTCCCTCACGGGACTGGAATTTGCGTATGGTATCCCCGGCTCGCTGGGGGGAGCATTGTTCATGAACGCGGGAGCCTACGGCGGCGAAATAAAGGACGTTGTAAAATCCTGCCGATATATTGACGAAAAGGGAGAGCTGCGGGAAATGTCCGCCGAGGAAATGCAGCTTTCCTACCGCAGCAGCATTTTCTCCCAGCACGACTATGTGATAACCTCGGTTACACTGGAGCTTACGCCCGGCGACAGCGCAGCGATAAAAGCCCGCATGGAGGAGCTTATGCAGCGCCGGCGCGACAAGCAGCCGCTTGAGTTCCCAAGCTGCGGCAGCACATTCAAGCGCCCGGAGGGCTATTTTGCCGCCGCGCTTATCGAGGAATGCGGTCTTAAAGGCTACACCGTCGGCGGGGCGCAGGTAAGCAGCAAGCACAGCGGATTTGTGATAAACCGCGGCGGCGCGACCTTTGAGGACGTTATGGCTGTGGTTGACGAGGTAAAGCGTGTAGTACTTGAGAAAAAAGGCGTTCAGCTTGAATGCGAGATGCTGGTTCTGAAACAGCCGTAACGCCGATATAAGGAGCAAAAGAATGGAATTTGTGATCGTCACCGGGCTTTCCGGTTCGGGTAAATCCTCGGTGGTAAAGGCGCTGGAGGATATCGGATATTTCTGTATCGACAATATGCCGCCGCAGCTTATTCCCAGCTTTGCGGCGATGTGCAACGACAATCCCGAAATAAGCAAGGTCGCTATCGTGACGGATATCCGGGGCGGCGCGATGTTCTTCAAGCTTGAGGAATGTATTACAAAGCTCCATATCCGGGGCATTGACGTAAAGGTGCTGTTTCTGGAGGCTTCCCGCGAGGTGCTGATGAAGCGCTACAAGGAAACCCGCCGCAAGCACCCGCTGGACGAGGTTTCCGGCGGAGATATCGGCAAGGCGATAGACGCGGAGGCGGAGCTTCTCAGCAAGATCCGGGAAAATGCGGACTACATAATCGACTCCACAAATCTCAGCACCGGTCAGCTCAAGGAGCAGATATCCGGACTGTTTCTGGATAAAACTTCCGACGCGATGATAGTAAGCTGTATGTCCTTCGGCTTCAAATACGGCTCTCCGCAGGAGGCTGACCTTGTTTTTGACGTGCGCTGCCTGCCAAATCCGTTCTATATTCCGGAACTAAAGCACAAGACCGGGCTTGACAAGGAGGTTCAGGACTACGTTATGGGCTTCCCACAGTCGCAGGAGCTTCGGGACAAGCTTTTTGACCTGATAGATTTCCTCATTCCACACTACGTCACCGAGGGAAAGAGCCGTCTGGTGATAGCCTACGGCTGCACCGGAGGAAAGCACAGGAGCGTAACCTTTGCGGAGATTACCGCTTCATATCTCAGAGAAAAAGGTCTGCGCGTCCGTACCCTGCACCGGGACGCTGAAAAGAAATAAAAGTAACCGGGCTGTTGCATTGTGTGACAGCCCCGTTTTTATTCAGTGAACGGAGAGTGGATTTACATTCTTTTTCTTTCTGTGTATAATAGGAACACGGAGGTATGAAATATGAATTTATGTAATAACGGAAAGCTGCTCTGTGACCTGAGAAAAGCAAAGGGAATGACTCAGAAGCAGGTGGCTGAAAAACTGGGCGTATTGCCGAAAACCGTATCAAAATGGGAAACCGGGCATGGATTTCCGGACACTTCCCTGCTGGCTGATCTGTCGAAAATACTTGGCGTGAGCATTGATACCCTCTTGTCCGGTGCGTTATCCCCCAACGCAGAGGAGGTCGGAAATTTCAGGAAAATCAGATTTTACGTATGTCCTCACTGCGGGAGCATTATGCACGGAATGGGAGAATGCCGGATCTCCTGCTGTGGAAAGCAGCTTGCCCCTCTGAAAGCTTCTGAGGATAACACCGGACATGAAATTTCCGTTGAGAGGATCGAAAATGACTTCTACATCACTTTTGATCACGAAATGACAAAGGAGCATTATATCAGCTTTGTTTCGTATGTTTCCTGCGACAGGGTGCTTACTGTGAAGCTTTATCCGGAGCAGGATTCCTCGGCAAGATTTCCGATATTGTACGGCGGGAAATTCTACTATTATTGCAGCAGGCACGGGCTTTTCGAATTTGACGAAAGGAAAAAGCCGCATAAGTCAGCGGATAACACCAGTCTGACGGCGCTGATGTCCGCGTTTTCAAGAGCCTATGTAAACGAGCACAGCAATACCCCCGTGTTCCGTGATGAGCTTGCAATTAAAATGTTCTCGCAGGACGAATACAAGGAAATGGAGAAATTCATTTCAATGAGCGGGAACAGCGTAACGGACTATGTGTATAAAAATCTTGCGCCAACACCCCTTGCCCGGAGCAGATTTTGCGAGGACAGCCTTGAAACCGCAATATTGACCGGAACCAGCCAGTATGTAATATTAGGGTGCGGTTTTGATACATTCTCATTCCGTAATACCCACAGGAATATCCGGATATTCGAGATCGACAAGGAAAAAACGATCCAAAATAAGCTCAGCCGTATCCACCGCGCCGGATTATCTGTTCCGGATAATGTTTGCTATATTTCGGCTGACCTGTCAAAAGACAGCCTGATATCTGTTCTTGAAAAGCACGGATTTGACAGGAGCAAAAAGACGTTCTTTTCTTGTCTCGGACTGCTTTATTATCTCACAAACGACGAAATATCAGAGCTGTTTGAAAGCATCGCCGGATTTGCAGCGAGCGGAAGCACTGTTGTATTCGATTTTGCAGACAGTCATTTATTCTCATCTGATGTCCCGCGGGTAAAGAATATGCTCGCAATGGCGGAAAAAAGCGGAGAGCCGATGAAATCCTGCTTTGGTTACGGGGAGTTGGAGAAGATGCTGGAAAAGCACAATTTCCTGATATATGAATTCCTGAACCGCGACGAGATACAAAGCAGATTTTTTGCCGAATGCAATAACGAAATGACCGCTTTTGAGAACATCAATTATGCGCAGGCAGTTCTATTCAAAAAGTGAAAAAACTAGAGCGAAGCGACAAGACTGCGCGGAGCGCGGAATTGATTTTCGCTTCCTTTTGGTACAAAAGGAAGTAGGGTATGGGGCGAAGCCCCATATGTTCAGCCTTTCCCGGCTAGACACCGGAAATTTCGCCTGCGGCGAAACCGCACGAACCAACGGGTATGGGGCGAAGCCCCATTTAGATCCGCGCATAGCGCACTTCTTTTTTTCCTCTGCACCGTCTCTTCTTTGAAAAGAGCGAAGCGATTTTTCAAACGATACACCACTTTTTTCTACAAACTGATCCGGGCTGCCCTTTCGGACAGCCCGGTCTTGTTTATTTATAAGTAAATCAAACCTTGTCAAGCGCCTGAGCGATGTCGGCAATGAGATCCTCCGCGTCCTCAAGTCCACAGGAGTATCTTACGAGATTCGGGTAAACGCCGCAGGCTTCAAGCTCCGCGTCGTTCATCTGGCGGTGAGTTGCGCTCGCCGGGTGCAGACAGCAGGTGCGCGCGTCCGCTACGTGGGTTTCGATTGCGCCGAGGTTCATGTGCTTCATGAATTCCTC
Organism: Oscillospiraceae bacterium; assembly: GCA_017829075.1. The sequence goes on from JAGAJA010000029.1 coordinate 20,222, forward strand.
CGCTGCCTTTCTGCCGCCCTTCATGCCGAAGCTTACAACGCCGCAGCTTCCATTCGGGAGGTACTTCTGGGCGAGGTCGTAATACTTGTCTCCGGGCAGGCTGGGATAGCTTACAAACTCGATCTTGTCGTGCTGGCTCAGGAACTTTGCAACCGCAAGTCCGTTCTCGCAGTGGCGCTTCATGCGGACGTGCAGGCTCTCCAGACCTAAATTCAGGATAAACGCATTCATCGGAGCCTGAATAGAGCCGAGATCTCTCATCATCTGCGCGGTTGCCTTTGTGATGTAGGCGCCGCCGATACCAAACTTCTCGGTATATGTAATGCCGTGGTAGCTGTCGTCCGGTGTGCAGAGTCCGGGGAACTTGTCCGCGTACTTTGTCCAGTCGAATTTGCCGCTGTCAACGATGCAGCCGCCTACTCCAGCGCCGTGACCGTCCATGTACTTTGTGGTGGAGTGGGTAACGATATCCGCGCCCCACTCAAACGGGCGGCAGTTCACAGGAGTTGCAAAGGTATTGTCCACGATCAGCGGAACTCCGTGCTCATGAGCAGCCTTAGCGAATTTCTCGATATCAAGCACTGTCAGCGCAGGATTTGCAATAGTTTCGCCGAAAACAGCCTTTGTATTGGGCTTGAACGCAGCGTTAAGCTCCTCCGGAGTGCAGTCCGGGCTGACAAATGTGAACTCAATGCCCATTTTCTTCATGGTAACGGAGAAGAGGTTATATGTACCGCCGTAGATAGAGCTGGAAGCCACGATATGGTCGCCGCAGCCCGCGATATTAAACACCGCGAAGAAGTTCGCCGCCTGTCCGGAGGAGGTCAGCATTGCAGCAGAACCGCCCTCCAGTGCGCAGATCTTATTTGCAACGGTGTCGTTGGTGGGGTTCTGAAGTCTGGTGTAGAAATAACCGCTCGCCTCAAGATCGAAGAGCTTTCCCATATCCTCGCTGGTAGCGTACTTGAAAGTGGTGCTCTGAATGATCGGCACCTGACGCGGCTCGCCGTTTCCGGGAGTGTATCCGCCCTGAACGCATTTTGTTCCTAAATGATAATTGTCCATTGTATTTCCTCCTGATTTATTCCACGGTATTACCGAGGTTCTGCATTATACTTAATAATTATACATCATCGCAAAGCTATTGTCAAGATTTATATAGTTCAAAAAATATCAGACGGGATATTGAAATCCCACATAATTTGTGATATAATATTTCTGTGAGTATGCTGCAAAGAATGCGCGGCTACTGAAATACATAAAAACGGAGGAAAAACAATGTCAATGTATATTACCTGTCTGGATCTTGAGGGCGTGCTCGTTCCTGAGATCTGGATCGCTTTCGCGGAGGCAAGCGGGATCCCGGAGCTGAAAAGAACCACCCGTGACGAGCCGGACTACAACAAGCTTATGAACTGGCGTCTTGGTATTCTCAAGGAGCACGGTCTGGGACTGAAGGAAATTCAGGAAACCATCGCAAAGATCGACCCCATGCCCGGCGCAAAGGAGTTTCTGGACGAGCTGCGCTCCCTCTGTCAGGTCATCATCATCTCCGACACCTTCTCCCAGTTCGCAGGCCCTCTTATGAAGAAACTCGGTATGCCGACTATCTTCTGCAATACTCTTGAGGTTGCTCCCAACGGCGAGATCACCGGCTTCAAAATGCGCTGCGAGCAGTCCAAGCTCACCACGGTAAAGGCACTCCAGAGCATCGGATTTGAAACCATCGCAAGCGGCGACAGCCACAACGACCTCGGCATGATCAGAGCCAGCAAGGCGGGCTTCCTGTTCAAGAGCCCGGACAGCATCAAGGCTGCAAATCCTGACCTGCCTGCTTACGAAACTTACGATGAGCTTATGGCGGCTATCAAAAAGGCTATGGACTAAGTTCAGATAAAAAATCTCAAGCCTGAGAAACGCTCTCAGGCTTGCTTGCTATCAGGAAAGAATGTTCAAGGAGTAATTATGGAAAAATACCAGAACAGCGATCTCTCCCCGCAGGAGCGCGCAGAAGCCCTCACAGATACGCTCACGGTGCAGGAGCAGGCAGAGCAGCTAAAATACAACGCTCCCGCAATTCCGAAAGCCGGGCTTCCCTCCTATAACTGGTGGAACGAGGGACTTCACGGAGTTGCCCGCGCCGGCACCGCCACAATGTTCCCGCAGGCAATAGGGCTTGCCGCAATGTTCGACCGGGAATTGCTCCGCCGCTGCGCTGAGATAACCTCCTATGAAGCCCGCGCGAAATACAATGCGGCGCAGGCTCACGGAGATTTCGACATATACAAGGGGCTTACACTATGGGCGCCGAACATCAATATTTTCCGCGATCCCCGCTGGGGCAGAGGTCATGAAACCTACGGCGAGGATCCCTACCTCACCGCCCGGCTGGGGGTGGAGTACGTCAAAGGGCTTCAGGGCAGCGGGAAATACCTCAGGACTGCCGCCTGCGCGAAGCATTTCGCAGTACACAGCGGTCCGGAGGCGGAACGCCACACCTTTGACGCGGAGGTATCACCCAAAGACCTTGAGGAAACCTACCTCCCGGCATTCCGTGCGCTGGTGGAGGAAGCCCATGTCGAGGGCGTGATGGGCGCGTATAATTTAGTGAACGGCGAGCCTGCCTGCGCCAGCGAATTTCTCATGAAAAAGCTGCGGGAATGGGGCTTTGACGGCTATTTCACCTCCGACTGCTGGGCTATCAGCGACTTCCACACCAACCACTGCATCACCGCCACCGCGCCGGAGTCCGCGGCTCTTGCGCTCAAAACCGGCTGCGACATGAACTGCGGAAATACCTATCTTCACATTCTCGCGGCGCTGGACAAGGGCTTGGTAACAGAAGAGGATATCCGCCGCGCCTGCGTTCACGTTCTGCGGACGCGTATACGCTTAGGTCAGCTTAACAAGACCGAATACGACAGCATTCCGGTAACCGCAGTTTCCACCGAGGAAAACAAGGCTGTGTCAGAGGAATGCGCGCTGAGATCCGCAGTGCTTCTGAAAAACGACGGAATACTCCCGCTTTCCGACAAGCTGGGAACTATCGCAATGATCGGCCCTAACGCAGACAGCCGGGCGGTTCTCACCGGAAACTACAACGGCACAGCGGACAGCTATATCACATTCCTTGAGGGCATAAGGGAGCGGTTTTCCGGACGTATACTGTACTCAGAGGGCTGTCATCTCTACAAGGACAGAACTCAGGGACTTGCGCAGCCGGGGGATCTTTATTCCGAAGCGGTTTCTATGGCGGAATGCGCCGATGTGATAATCGCCTGCGTGGGGCTTGACGCGACCCTTGAGGGCGAGGAGGGCGACACCGGAAACGAATTCAGCTCCGGCGACAAGCCCGACCTGCGGCTGCCGGAAAGTCAGCGTATTCTTCTGCAAAAGCTTTCCGCTCTCGGGAAGCCGCTGGTCGTAGTACTTGCAGCGGGCAGCTCCGTGAACATCGAAACAGACTGCAACGCGCTGCTGGATATGTGGTATCCCGGTCAGCGCGGCGGCAGAGCGCTTGCGAAGCTGCTTTTCGGAGACGCTTCCCCCTCCGGAAAACTTCCGGTCACATTCTATAAATCCGCGGACAAGCTCCCAGATATGCGGGATTATTCCATGCGCGGGAGAACATACCGCTACTGCGAGGAGGACAATGTACTGTACCCCTTCGGGTTCGGGCTTAGCTACGCCGATATACGCTGCGAAGAGCTTTCCTGCACAAAAGACCGCGCGGAGCTTATCATTGCAAATCACAGCGATATTCCCGCTGAAGATGTGGTTCAGCTTTACATCAAGGGACAATCCCCGGAGGACGTTCCGAACTGGTCGCTGTGCGGATTTCAGCGGGTGGATTTATCCCCCGGAGAAAGCCGCCGCATCTCCCTTGAAATCCCGCCGTCCGCCTATGAAACTGTATTGCAGGACGGCACGCGGAAAGTGATCGGCAGCAGTTTCACGATATTCGCCGGAACCTCTCAGCCGGATAAGATCAGCCGTGATCTCACCGGGAAAAGCTACCTTTCCGCAGAAATAATCCTGTAAAATTCAAGCCGGCAGCGGATCTCTCCAATGCCGGCTTTGCTTATGACATCTCTATTGCCTGCTCCTTAGCAATATTTCCCCGCAGAGTATATGTTACCGTGAGCTTGATCCCGTCCTCCTGCGGGACTGCCTGCTTTTCTGCGGAATATATCTCGTAATCCCCGTAGAAATTCTCCTCAAAGGCAAGCTGCTGCCGCTCCAGCTCCGCAATGCAGTCGTCCGCGCTGCGGGTTATATCCACGCTGCGCCATCGGGTGAAAATGCCTCGCCGGAGCTTCAGCGGAGTTTCCTGCCCGAACAGGCGTATGATCTCGGTTTCCTCGGAATACACCGCGTTGTCCGCTCCTGCATTCCCCCAAAACAGCGGGTATTCATCGTCCTGAAACACCAGCCAGCAGAACTCCGTCTGCTCTCCGTCAGCGATCTGCAATGTTTCCTTATACGGTACGAAGAACTCCCGGATCTCGGTGAATTCCCCGATTATATCAGCGCTCGCGTGCTTGAAAGTAACGTTTCCTGCGCTGTCCGTCACAACTCCGCTCACCAGAAGCCCTCCCGCCGGCACTCCGCTTCCTGTCTCCTCGGCAAGCGTCCCGGCGCGGACGGTGTGGTCGATTATCACTGCGTCCCGTTCTGAGATCAGGTTGCAGGGCTGATCGGAGGCGACCATCTCCGGCTGCGGAGTTCCTGTTTCAAGCGCGACCTCCAGCCGGAAGCCGACGCAGGTCACGTCAACCCACGAGCTTTCCGGGATCTCCAGCATTATGCGCCGCTCTGCCGTGGTAGTGTCGAGATGCCGCGAGGACGCTCCCTCCCTTATCCCGCACTCGTCAAGAATATCCATCACCTGAGCGCGCTGCCCGGATGTCACAGTTCCGGAGCTTACGATCTCAATGTCCTGAATAGTGCTTTCGTTCAGCGCCGTTATCATGACGAAAGCCAGAAACCCTATGTAAAGCCCTATCCGTCGGCTGTATTTCATTGCGGTGAAGTACAGTCCCCGGCGCTTTCCCGATTTTATTCTTACCCCAAAGCGTCGGGCGGTCTGCGCCGTTTCCCAGTAATCCACCGGGGACACCATGCCGCTCACAGTTCCGTCGCCGAAGCGCACCCTCCGCAGCTCAATTCCTTTCTGCATCAGGGCTGTGGTCATTTTCTCCGGAAAGCCGCCTATCCCGCTGAATTCCACACTTCCGAGCAACAATCCTGTTTTCTTCTCAGAACCGCCGGAGCGACCTTTTGACATATTTCCCACCTCTTGTCATATATCCACAAACGAGACCGTCTGAATATCACCGCAGATCCTCACGCCGTAAGCGCCAAAGCTCTCAAGCAGGAGATTATCCCCGCACACCCGCAGCAGCCTGTCCTGTATCCGGAGCACTATCTCGCCGGATCTTTCCCGGCTGTCAGAGCAGCTCACCACCGCAGTGCAGTTTTCCGCAGTCAGCTCCTTACCGTCCCGCATTGTTATCACGGAATGCCGGTATGGCAGCTCGCCGAGTGAGATCAGCGACTGTTTTATTCCCATAGCTTTCCTCCATATTTTCCCGGAAACATATCCGGCTTTGTGATAATTTTATGTATCGAAAGATAATAATAGAACTTCAACAAAACAACGACATCTTTTACATATTTTGTACAGAAATAATGCCAAGGCAGAAAAAAATTTTAGTGATTTTTTAATTTTTAACTAAAGTTTTCTTAAATTTTGCCGATATATAACTAACTGGTATATTGTCTTTCACAAATCACGATATATCAGAAATAGTACAGGGTTCCTGTTGTTCATGGAAAGAAAGGGCGAATACAAATGAAGAAATCAATGAAAATCGGCACAAAAATAACCATTTTTTCATGTGCGGCAGTGGTAATCACCGCAATAATAATGGCAGTAGTTACAACAGTTATTTTCATGAATTTTGTAACCACTCTTCAGGAGAATGAAACAGGCACCGGCGTAAAGGTGCTTGAAGCGGAAATAAAAACTGAACTGAGCGAGCTGGACGAAATGACAAAAGCGCTTGTTGACTCCAGAATTCTCTGCGAGCCTGTTCTCAAAGCAACATGGACGACTCTTGATCCGTCAGATGAAAGCTCTTCCGCATATATAATTGAAGACAGATTTGAATGGAAATCAGAAAACTTTCCTTTTGACATTGATGTCATGTCCAAAGCGCAGGACGGAAAAATTAACGGGCTGATCAGTCATGAAGGAAAACTGTATGCGATCTCCGCTACGTCCGAATCCGAGGGAGGATTTATGGTCGTATGCGAGGATCTCAGCAATCCGGTTTTTGTTGATTCGGTAAAGAATAAGACCGATGCAGAACTTACCCTGTTTCTGGAAAACATACGTTACAGCACCACTCTGCTCAATTCCTCCGGCGAAAGAAATATCGGCACCGAAATGTCCGAGTCGATCTGGCAGAAAATCCAGAACGGAGAGATCTACATAGGAAAAGCCACGATCAACGGTTTGAATTACTATGTAAACTACACTCCCATACTAGATGTTTCCGGAAACGTCATCGGCGCGTACTTTGCGGGCTATTCCACCGCCGAGTCTGACGGAGAGCTTGCCATTGCAATTATCATTTCGGGAGTTACGCTTATACTGCTTTGCAGCGCGGCAGCGCTTCTGCTGATTTTCGCAATGAACCGGCTTGTAAAGAAACCTGTCCGCGAGGTTGTAAACGTCTGCGCGCAGATCAGCGCAGGCGCTCTGGACTCTCCGGACTCCGATTTCCAGTTTTCCGGCGATGAAATGGGCGAGATCGCCGAAAACCTCACTGGGGCAAAGCACAAGCTGCACACGATCATCAGGGATATTTCAGGAATTCTGTCCCGCATGGCGGAGGGTGATTTCTCCGCTCAGCCGAGCATGGAATACATGGGAAATTTTGATGAGATCAACAATTCTTTCCGCGCGATCAAGGAAACCCTCAGCGGAATTATTCTGAACATAAATTCCTCCTCCAGTGACGTCATGGCTGGCTCTCAGCAGATGGCGGACGGCTCTCAGCTTCTGGCAGAGGGAACAACAAAGCAGGCGACCGCCGTTGACGAGCTTTCCTCTACGATCTCGGATATTTCAGAAAACATCAACAGAACCGCTGAAAACGCAAACAAGGCAAGCGATATCTCCACCGGCTGCGCAGAACAGATCATTCATCAGGGCGAGGAAATGGAGAATATGCTGGACGCTATGGAGCTTATCCAGAAGCAGGCGCAGGCTATCTCCGACGTTATCAAGACGATAGAGGACATCGCTTTCCAGACGAATATTCTGGCGCTGAATGCCGCGATAGAAGCCGCAAGAGCCGGAGAAGCCGGAAAGGGCTTCGCAGTGGTTGCAGACGAGGTAAGAAACCTTGCCACCAAGTCCGCCGAGTCCGCAAACAGCACAAAGGAGCTTATCTCCTCAACGATAGAAGCAGTGGAGAATGGCTCCAGAATTGCAAACCAGACCGCCGAAACCATGAAAAAGGTCACAGAGCTGTCGCAGGAAAGCGCGCAGCTTGTGTCTGAGATATCCGCGGCTGCTGAACAGCAGTCCGGCGCTGTAAAGCAGGTGACTGTCGGCATTGAGCAGATTTCTCAGGTCATTGCCACCAACTCCGCGACAGCGGAGCAGTCCGCTGCCTCCTGCGAGGAGCTTTCCGCACAGGCAAGGCTGCTTAAAGAGCAGATTGATAAGCTCAGGATCTGATCTTATAATAAATCAAGCCGTCCGGCTGGGTATTCCGCCGGGCGGCTTTTGTTGTTTCTTGTTTACCCACTTTACAATTTGCGGAAATCATGGTATACTATGCATATATAAACAGAAAGGAATGACACTATGAAAAAGCTATTATGCCTGCTTCTGGCGGCGCTTATGATGTTCACACTAACCGCCTGCGCACAAAAGCCGGAAAGCAGCTTGCCTTCCTCAGATACCTCCGAAGCTGTTTTGGAGATCTCTGAGCCAGCCGATGAAATAACTTCACAGCCGGAGGAAATAACCTCGCAGCCCAATGCCCCTCCCGCCGGAGAATCCGAAGATACGAATGTATCTACATCTGAACAGACACAGCCGGAAACTCCAGCCTCAGAGCCGGAATCCACCCCCTCCCTGCCGGAAATAGACGAAAACGGCAGCTACACCAGCAAGGACGATGTGGCGCTGTATATTCACACTTTCGGGCATCTGCCGCAGAACTTCATAACCAAAAAGGAAGCTCAGGAGCTTGGCTGGAACGGCGGCTCACTTGAGCCCTACGCGCCGGGAAAGTGCATAGGCGGCAGCCATTTCGGGAACTATGAGGGACTGCTGCCGGAAAAGGACGGCAGAAGCTACACAGAATGCGATATCGACACGCTCGGCAAGAACAGCCGGGGCGCAAAGCGTATAGTATTCTCGAATGACGGACTGATATACTACACCGACGACCATTACGAAAGCTTCACACTGCTGTATGGGGAGGAATAACATGAGAACGCTTATCATTGACGGAGCTGCTATCGGCGGTATGGAGCAGCTTCACGGAAGATTTTATGCCGCATTTGATTTCCCGGAGTGCTACGGCGAAAACCTAGACGCGCTCCATGACTGCCTGACGGATATCGCAGACTTTGACGCGCATATAAGGATAACCAACAATTCCGCGCTGGAGCAGACCCTCGGAGATAAGTACGCCGCTTCCCTGCGCCGTGTGCTTATGGACTGCGCGGAGGAAAACCCGCATATCTCCGTTGAATTTGTGGACTGAGAGGTAATAAATGCAGATATTTATTGACATTTTGCTGCTTCTTGCCGGATTTGTGCTTCTGATAAAGGGCGCGGATTTCTTCGTGGACGGCGCAGCCTCTCTTGCAAGAAAGCTGCATATCCCCTCGCTTGTGGTGGGACTTACGATAGTAGCCCTCGGCACCAGCTCCCCGGAGCTTGCGGTCAGCATTTCCGCCTCGCTGGGTGGGCAGAATTCCATGGCGGTGAGCAACGTTATCGGCTCCAATGTCTTTAATCTGCTCGGAGTGCTTGGTGTATGCTCGCTCGTGATACCGCTGGGAGTTACCAAAGACATTCTGCGCCGGGACTATCCCGTGTCTATTGCATCATCGGTATTGTTCTTCCTCATGCTGATGTTTGTGGGGGCTGCCGGAGAAATTACTCTCTGGGAGGCAATATTGCTGGTGCTGCTGCTCGCCGGATATCTTGCATGGACGGTCATCTCCGCAATGAAAAGCCGCAGCTCCTCAGAAAAAGAAGCTGAGGGAAAACCGTTTGTCTGGTGGAAATGCGCTTTGTTCATAGTTGGCGGAGTTGCCGCGATAATCTTCGGCGGAAATATGGTGGTTGACCATGCTTCCGCTCTGGGAACCGCTATCGGCATGAGCGACAGCCTTGTGGGTCTTACGATATGCGCGGTGGGAACTTCGCTGCCGGAGCTTATCACCTCAATAACCGCCTGCAAAAAGGGTGAAAAGGATATGGCTATCGGAAATGTCGTCGGCTCGAATATCCTGAATATCCTGTGCATTCTCGGCGTTTCGGGAGTTATTTCCCCCATAACTATCGCCGGAGCAGACCTCTCAAATACTCTGGTGGATTTCGGAGTTTACGTTTTCGTATGCCTGCTGACCTATGTTTTCTGCCTTACACAGAAAAAGATTACAAGGCTGGAGGGAGGCATTCTCGTGGGAATGTATCTGCTTTACATGGCTTATGCGATAGTCAGGGACGCTGTGGGCGGCGAGCCGTTTTCTGTACTGCTAAGTAGCGTTTCCTGATTTTTACAGAACTGTATCATAGGCGGCGCAGTTTCAGCTTTTAAAATGTGCTAAAATAAATCAAGAAAATTGTTTTTTGAGGAGATGATAATATGGCAGAGATCAAAGAAAGTGCGTCTGTGGATTGCCGCCAGCGGCTAAAGCTGCTGTATCTGCGGGATATACTGCTGAGATACACCAACGAAAACCAGTCGCTCACCCGTACAGAGATCGAAGAAATGCTAAACGAACTTGGTATCTCCGAGGGGCGCAAGGCATTCGCAGAGGACATTGACGCGCTGAAAAGCTACGGCATGGATATTCAGTCCACTGTCGGCAGAAAAGCCGGCTACCGGCTTGCCAGCAGGGAATTTGAGCTGGCGGAGCTGAAGCTTCTTGCAGACGCAGTAAGTTCCGCGAAGTTTCTGACCTCCGGGAAAGCTGCGGAGCTGATAAAGAAGCTCTCCGGACTTTGTAGCGAAAGCGAAGCGGCGCAGCTTTGCCGCAACGTATATGTTACCGACAGAACCGGAATAAGCAGCAGTCACATTATGTACAGCGTTGACACGATAAATCAGGCTATCTCCGCAAAAGGAACAAAACGAAAGATACGTTTCCGGTATTTTGAATACGACATACATAAGAAAAAGAAATACCGTGTTCCAGACCGGATATGCACTCCGTATGCGCTGGTGTGGGACAACACGCATTATTATCTAGTCGCATGGAACGACCACCGGGAATGCTACTCCAACTACCGGGTAGACCGTATGGAGAATGTTGAGATAATTAGAGAAAAAGCCCGCCCTATCGACCGGGACTTCGACCTGTCAGAATACGTCAGGACGCATATTTCAATGTTCAGCGGCGAGGAAACCGAGGTAAAGCTCCGGTGCAGCAAGGAAATGGTGAATTCCGTGCTGGACAGGTTCGGCATGAAAACCCGGTTCATTCCGGACAAGGACGAAGAGCATTTCGTGGTATATGTGAATGTAGTGGCGAAATCGCCGTTTTTTGCATGGCTGTTCCAGTTCGGAGAAAAAGCGCAGCTTCTCGGCCCGGACAGCGTTCGCAAGGAATATGCCGAAATGCTGGACAAGGTGCGCAGCGGAATAGAGGAATAGTAATAAGCCCGGAAGAGTTTTGCTTCCGGGCTCAGCTTGTCGAAAAACCTAGTTTTGCCCGCGAAGCGGGCTTTTGAAATCCGTTTTTTGCCCCAGCTCTGCCGGGGCAAAAAACACTTCTATCCCAGCAAGTGTGCGGATTGGCGGCATAGCCGACAAGACGTGCGCGCAGCTGGGATGTTTCGGCGGAAAAGTCCCAACGGGACTTTTTCGACGGTCTGAAGCCCGGAAGAGTTTTCCTTCCGGGCTGTATTTGTTTATTCAATATATCTTTTTTTATTCAGCGCCCATATAAGCCGGGAAACCTCCTCGGGTGAAGTGAATACCGACGGCGCAAACCGCACCGTACCCGATTCCAGAGTACCAAGCTTTCTGTGGGCGAGCGGAGCGCAGTGAAGTCCCCCGCGCATATAAAAGCCGAGGCTGCTCAGGGCTGACGCGGCTTCAGATGAGGGAAGTCCTCTGATATTGAAAGACACCACCGGAGCGTAATTCTCAGGCTCTTCGTCAATGTCCGAATATACTGTTATATCCGGTATTTTGCGGAGTGCCGCACAGAAGCTACGACAGAGCATTAATTCATGCGACAGTATTTTTTCCGCAGTCCTCTGCTTTACGAAATCCACACCAGCACCAAGCGCTATTGCGCCCGGCGTGTTGATGGTTCCGCTTTCAAATCTGTCTGGCAGGAACTCCGGCTGTTCAAGGCTTTCGCTGGCGCTTCCCGTGCCGCCCTCGATGAGCGGCTTCATGGGGTATTTCCCGTCCGTCAGCAGCAGCCCTGTTCCCATCGGGCCGTATAATCCCTTGTGTCCTGCGGCGCAGATGATGTTTATTCCGTCCGTCAGGCTAAGCGGAAGCGTTCCCGCTCCCTGCGCTGCGTCCACGATGAAGCATATCTTCTTGCGGCGGCAGAGCGCGGCAAGCTCCTTGACCGGAAGCCGCTGTCCGGTAACATTGCCGGCGGCGGTGCAGATAAGAGCGACTGTTTCCGGACGAATTGCGCGTTCTGCATTCCAGACCGTCTGCCCTATGTCCGGAGAGGTTTCAAACAGGGTGTAGTCCGCCCCCTCCTTCGACAGCGAATGAACCGGGCGAATGACTGCATTGTGCTCGATATCGCTTATCACGAAATGCGCTTTCGGGTACGACAGTCCCTTAATTGCGATGTTCAGCGCATGGGTGCAGTTAAGGGTAAACACGGTGTTCTCCGGCTCAGCGCCAAAGAATTCCGCACATTTGCTCCGGCTGGAGAACACCGCCTGTGAGGTTGCCAGAGAAAGCGCGTGTCCAGACCTGCCGGGATTTGCGCCGTAGGCGGTCATTGCATGGTTCCATACCGCGTAGACGCTGCGGGGCTTGGGATAAGTGGTGGCTGCATTATCGAGGTATACCACAGCTTATTCCGATCTTAGAAAGCAGGGGGCATACCGCCTCCCTGTCCCCGAAAATTTTCAGTGTAAAGCTGCACCCGCCCCGCCCGACAGTGCGCTCAACAGTGCTTTTTATTCCGTTCTTTGACAGAAAAAGACGGGCTTTCTCCGCCTGAGTCATTGACCTTAAATTTATGATGAAATATTTCATTACAGCATCTCCTTGAATTGATTGAGCGCAGGACATAACTCCTGCACTTTATTATATGCTCAGAAATGCCGCAGGGTGAAAGAGAGGGGCAACGAGTTATTGAAGAATAATTAATTGGAATTTGTCGGGCGGGTACGCCCGCCTGCGACTTCCGCGCGAAGCGCGGAAAAATGCTTTTCGCTTCCTTTTGGCACAAAAGGAAGTAGGGTGTGGGGCAAAGCCCCACCACTCGCGC
>JAGAJA010000030.1 GCA_017829075.1 Oscillospiraceae bacterium
ACCCACGACCTCCGCCGTGACAGGGCGGCGTTCTAACCAACTGAACTACCAGGCCATATGGTGGAAGTTATAGGGCTCGAACCTATGACCCTCTGCTTGTAAGGCAGATGCTCTCCCAGCTGAGCTAAACTTCCACATTTAGAAATCGCTTTTCGTTTTTGTTTCTTTTGTATCTCTCGTCAAGCGACTTCTATATTATACACGCAAAAAGCAAATTTGTCAAGCGTTTTTTCAAACTTTTTTTAATTTTTCTGTTCTTTGAGCAACTTGCTTATTTCCTCTGTTGAAAACTTATACTTTTTATTGCAAAAGTGACAACAAACTTCCGTTTCTTCGCCCTCATCCACCAGTTTCTGGAGCTCTTTTTTACCCAGGCTTATCAGAATTTGCTCAGTTCTTTCTCTTGAACAATCGCAATAATACACCGCTCCCCACTGGTCGAGTATTTCTCCTCCGAGGCCCTCGAGTGCAGAAACGGCAAGCTCCTCCGGCTTCAGACCTTTATCCAGCATACCCGTGATCGACTCCATATGCTGAAGATTATCCTCAATGACCTTAACCGAGCTGTCCAGGACCGGCGGCACCAACTGCAACATATACCCGCCAGCCGCCTTGACAGTAGCGTCTTCGTTGAACACTATTCCAAGGGCGCAGACTGTGGGTATCTGCTCGCTTATAGTATAGTATGCCGTGATATCCTCGGCAATATTCCCCGAAGCAAGCGGTATCTGCCCGACATACGGCTCTTTCAGTCCCATATCTTTGACGACTGTAAGATTACCCTCGCGCCCAACGCATGCAGGCACGTCAAGTCCCCCGTCCCTGCGAAGCGGAACGACCGCCTGCGCATTACCCGCGCAGCATTTTACATTTCCCCTGTAATCAGCGACCACCGTCAGCGTACCGCAGGGACCGCCGCCGTTGACGCGCAGAGTCATGGTATCTCCCTCGTTTTTAAGGAGTGCGCCCATTATCGCGCCCGCCGTGCACATTCTTCCCAGTGCGGCGGTGACTACCGGAGTCGGCTGGTGTAGCCGCTCGATCTCTTTAACTATATCAGTGGTGTCGATAGCGCAGCAAAGCACGCTGCCGTCCTCTGAAAGTGCCCTTACTAATTTTCCCATGTTGTATCTCCATTATATTCACTTATATAAGAAAAGGTGATCACTTTTTTCTCGCAGCGAAAAACAGCTTTTCCGTGGTATCGCTGATTTTATCCCCGCCGAGATATTCGCTCACCTCAAGCACGTCAAAACCCGCTCCGGACAGCATATCCGAGATGGCTGACTGTTCCACTGCCACCTCGCGGAATTCTTCCTCCATGCGCTCGTAAAGCCCGTCTTCAGTCTCAGCGAAGATAATCAGCGATATCCCCACGCTGTTGTCAGCCGGCGAGTATTCATTCTGCCACACGCAGCAGACCCCGTCCACATCGTAAACGAACACATTGTCAGCCAGCACATTTTTATGCTTAAATATAGTATTGACGTCAAAAAGCAGCAGACCGCCCTTCCTGAGGTTGAGTGCCGCCGCCCTGAAAAACTCCGCTATCTCCTTCGCGCCCGACAGATGATTCACCGTATCAAGCGTAGAGACTATAATATCAGCTTCACCGTAGAGGTCGAGTTCAGTCAGCCCCTGGCAGATGTACTGCACCCCGTCATGCGGCTTGTTCATTGCTTCCGACAGCATATCCGGGGAAGCGTCCGCGCCGATGACGTCATAGCCCAGCCCGGCGAGCCTTGCAGTAAGGCTTCCTGTGCCGCAGCCCGCGTCAGCGAGGAAATTTCCCTCGCCGTCCCTGTATTTTTTGATTTTGGAATCATAATATTCAGCGATTTCGTCATACGGGACGTTGAGCGTTAGCTTGTCGTAAACCTGGGCAAACAGACCGTATCCTGCCATTTACTCGTCCTCTTTCATGCGGTCGAAAACTATCTGATAGCCGCCCGCCGCCTGATAATTCAGGGTCTTGTTCACCCTGGATATGGTCGCAGTGCTGGCTCCGGTCTTCTTTACTATATCATTATATACGCAGTTATCCGTCAGCAGCCTTGCAACGTGGAGACGCTGAGAAATAGCCTTCAGTTCCTGCGGAGTACAGAGATCCTCAAAGAAAGCGTAGCATTCGTCCTCGGTTTTCAGTGAAAGTATCGCCTTGAACAGATAGTCCATGTTTTCATCTTTTTTCATAGTATACCTCCATCGCGGCGTTCATCGTAAAAACGGACCGCGTCATGGATATATTTTATCATATCAAAGCGCAAAAGTCAAGACTTTATACCCCTAAAGTTGGTCAAATGCAAAAGTAAATGCAAAAAAGCGGAAAGAAATGTTGCGATAACCCTTGCACAAACGACCGAAAAAGCGAAAAAATGTTGCAATAAGTTCTGCATGAAACGATTGTAATTCTCTTTCGATCTCCTTTTAAAAATCTGAAATAAGCGGTTTATATTTTTCAGGAGCCGACAATTTGCTGCTCAAAACGGATATATCCATTATCAAATCCTCCGGTCAGGCGTCAAAAGCAAAACCCCCGGCAGCGAAGCCGGGAGTCTACTAATATGTTATTATTTAACGGCAGCCAGAAGCTCCTCAGTCTTGTCGGTGCGCTCCCAGATAACGTCAAGATCCTCGCGGCCCATGTGACCGTAAGCGGCAAGCGCCTTATACTGCGGTCTGCGAAGCTGCAGCGCGTCGATTATCGCGGCAGGTCTGAAATCGAACACCTTTGCAACAGCGGCGGAGATAACGTCGTCGTCCACCTTGCCGGTGCCGAAAGTGTCAACGAAAATGGACACAGGCTTTGCAACGCCGATAGCGTATGCGACCTGTATCTCAGCCTTTTCAGCGAGACCGGCGGCAACCACGTTCTTAGCCGCATAGCGAGCCATGTACGCAGCGGAGCGGTCAACCTTTGTCGGGTCCTTTCCGGAGAAAGCGCCGCCGCCGTGGCGGGAGTAACCGCCGTAGGTGTCAACGATTATCTTACGTCCTGTAAGGCCGCTGTCGCCCATGGGACCGCCGACAACGAAGCGTCCGGTAGGGTTGATGTAATACTTGGTCTGCTCGTCCAGCAGTTCAGCCGGAACGGTAGGATTGATGACATTTTCGATTATATCCCTGCGGATCTGCTCCAGCGAAGCGGAAGCGAGGTGCTGTGATGAAACTACTACCGTATCAACGCGCGTGGGCTTGCCGTTGTCATACTCAACAGTAACCTGGGTCTTTCCATCGGGGAGGAGATACGGGATAGTGCCGTCCTTGCGCACTGCGGTCAGCTTCTTTGCCAGCTTGTGAGCCAGGCTGATAGGCATAGGCATAAGTTCGGGGGTCTCAGTGCACGCATATCCGAACATCATGCCCTGGTCGCCTGCGCCGGTGTCGTGCGCGTTCTCAGCTCTGCCCTCCAGCGCGTTGTTGACGCCCATTGCTATATCCGGGGACTGCTTGTCGATAGTGGTGAATACTGCGCAGCTGTCGGCGTCAAAGCCGTACTCAGAACTGGTGTAGCCGATATCGCGTACAGTCTTGCGCACGATGGACGGAATGTCTATCTGTGCGGTAGTGGTGATCTCGCCCATTACGGTGACCATACCGGTGGTGGTGAGAGTCTCGCAGGCAACTCTGCCCATAGGGTCCTGTTCAAGGATAGCGTCGAGGACAGCATCGGATATATTGTCGCAGATCTTGTCGGGGTGACCCTCGGTAACGCTCTCGGAGGTGAATAAATACTTGCTCATCTTTTTTCCTTTCTGTATTCTGAAAATCTTTCTGTACAAACAAAAAACTCACTCCTAGGAGTGAGCCGAAGATCGTATCACTCCTCATCTCTCGGCGCGTCACGCCGCAGGAAGTAGCACCTTTTCCCTCCGCGCCGCAATATACGCGGGTATCAACAGGAGAGGTTGCCGGGCTTCATAGGGACCAGTCCCCCGCAAAATGCACGAAGCCACTCTTGATAAGGTTTTTTGTCGATTATTAGTATAGCATATGCTAATATATTTGTCAAGGGGTGAGGCGTGGGAAAAAGTGCATATTTTTCACCCCGCACTCACGGGTTTATTATATATTCTGACGAGATGCCGAACACCAAATTTTCGTAAATTCTCAAAGAAAATTCCACCGCAAGGCGAGAAGCGGAAATAAGTGTGAGAAGGGGTAGAATTAAGTGTGAGAAAGTGACAGCAATGACACAAGATGTGAGATATTTAGCACAAAAAATCCAAAAATTTGTATAGC
>JAGAJA010000031.1 GCA_017829075.1 Oscillospiraceae bacterium
ACTGCCCGCACTCACTGACAGCAAAGCTGTCAGTTCGCACAGTTGTGCGGATAGAAGTGTTTTTTGCCCCGGCAGAGCTGGGGCAAAAAACGGATTTCAAAAGCCCGCTTCGCGGGCAAAACTGATTTTTTCGACAAGCTGACGACCTGAGAAGTATTCTATGCTTCTCAGGTCGTGATTTTTATTCGGTTTCCGGGCTTTCCTTATTCAGCAGCCTTTTGGAGGAGAATTCTATCAGAAACGCCCCCAGCGTTGCCGTAACCAGTATAGCCATGACCGCTCCGGCAAGCACTGTTTCGCCGCAGGCAAGCCCCATTGCGAGCGGAACTCCGCCGATAGCCGCCTGAACTGTTGCTTTTGGCATATATGCTATCATGCAGAAAAAACGTTCCCTCAGGTTCAGCTTTGTTCCGATAAGGCAGAGAAAAACTCCGGCGAAACGGAACAGAAGCGCCCCGAATATAAGGATAAGCGCAGGATGCCACAGCTTTGCGGCGGCTCCGGGGTTTACTTCCGCTCCCACAAGCACGAAAAGCAGTATCTCCGCCGCCGTCCACAGCTTTGAGTACTTCGCGGAAACCCGCACGGCGCGCTCCGGAGCTTTCTGCCGCAGGGCAATTCCCGCCGCCATGACTGCCACCAGCCCGGAGAATCCTATCCATTCCGGGAGCGCGTCCTCAAGAGAAACCAGCAGGAACGACAGGCTGATGATTATTACCACCTTTACGCTGTCCCGCAGGTGTATTTTGCTGAATACAAGCGCCAGAAGAATTCCGCAGACAGCTCCCAGAGCCGCGCCGAGGATTATCGACACCGGAATGTTGACAATGGACATCGGCGAGATAACACCTCCGGCGCACAGCCCGGAAAATACCGAGAACATTACAATAACAAACACATCGTCCATTGAAGCGCCAGCAAGGATCATCTGCGGGATAAGCTTGTCCGTGCCGCGTTTGTCCTCCAAAAGCTTCAGCATTTTCGGAACTATCACCGCCGGGGACACCGCCGCGAGCACTGCTCCCATCATCGCCGCCTCTGTAAGGCTCAGCCCCAGAAGCGGCGGAGCGAGCAGGGTTACTCCGATGATCTCCAGACTAGCCGGGATAAAACTCATCAGCAGAGCGGGTCTGCCGCATTTTTTGAGATCGGCAAGCTCCAGATTAAGTCCGGCGCGGGTGAGAATTATTATAAGAGCGATCTTCCGAAGCTCCGGGGATATTCCCATAAGCTCCGGGTCGAGAATTCTGGTTGCACCCAGAATTATCCCAGCGGCGAGCATTCCAGTGAGTTTTGGCAGGCGCAGTAAGCCAGCAAGCTCTCCCAGAACAAGCCCGGTCAGCAGTATTAGCGCGGCGCTGAGTAACATAAAATGCCTCCTGTGATCCGGGACTGGGCGGTTTGTGCAAATAAAAAAGCCGAGGACTTTCATACGCACAAACCGCGCCGGAATAATCCCGGCGTATTTGTATCGCAGATGCCATCAGCTTAAAGTTTATATTAAGCGGTTCGGGGCAAAAGCCCGCAGGGAGGTCGTCATTCCCTATCTGTACCTAGTATATCACACCGGCGTCCTTTTGTCAACGGTCATTTTTCCGCCATTCGGTAGCCTACGCCGTTTTCGGTGAAAATATACCGTGGGTGAGCCGGGTCTTGTTCGATCTTCCGGCGGATATTTGCCATATTCACCCGGAGTATCTGGTTGTCAGTACGCGCGTTAGGACCCCACATTCTGCGGATTATCTCCTCGTAGGTTAGCACCGTTCCGGCGCGCTGTCCCAGCATTGCCACAAGCTTGAATTCGTTCTGAGTAAGCTCCGCGTCCCTGTCATCTATGTAAACCCGGTATTTATCATAATCTATTACAAGTCCGCCTACCTGAAATCTGTGCTTTACCGCAATGTCGGAGTTAATTCCGATGCTGCTGGAATGCCGCAGAGCTACCCTAATACGCGCGAGAAGCTCATCAGGGGATCTGATCGGCTTTACTAGATAATCGTCTGCTCCCTTATCCAGCGCGTTGACCTTGCAGCATAGCTCAGATTGTGCCGAAACCACGATCACCGGCACCGCCGACCATTTTCTGACTTTCTGAAGCACATCAATTCCGTCAATATCCGGAAGTCCCAGATCCAGCAGAATAACGTCAGGGCAGTGGGAATTTATCAGAAATTCAGCGTCTTTGCCGTTTTCGGCGGTGATCACCTCATATCCGTCGCTGATTATTGTGAACAGATACTCCCGTGTGACCGGGTCGTCTTCAATTATCAGTACTTTGTTACGATATCCCATGGCGTTCCTCCGGAAAATCCCGTGTTGATGATTTGCTCTGATATTCCGGAAAAGTTGTCCGGATTTATGCTGCGGTAGATTTCCGCTGTTCGGAAATGGCGCAAAGCAGCCTGAAAAATAATTACAGCACAATATTAACATCTATATTATATCATTTTTCTACAAAATAATAAATATACTTTTCGTTAAGATTCTTTATATTGCACATTATTGCTAAAAGTTGAGAATTATCTTTTGCATTATTTCAATATCGCAAAAATAAAATTAACCATACCTTGTCCGATTACCCATATATGAAAATAAATAGCAAGTGACTTGGTGGCGAAAAAATAAGGAGGAGCGGCGCTGTATGGTGGCGCGGTCGTGAGTATGGAATTTCTCAGCGGAATTATCGGGGATCTGAACAGCGTTCTCTGGGGCGCTCCTATGATCGTATTAATGCTGGCTGCCGGGGGATATTTCTCCGTCAGGACGGGATTTTTTCAGGTTCGCCGCGCCGGTCACTGGCTGCGCCGTACTATTTTCTCAAAGGGCAGCCGCAGCGCCTCGGACGGCTCGGTTTCTCCGTTTCAGGCTATGTCCTCAGCGCTTGCCGCGACCCTCGGCACAGGAAACATTGCCGGAGTTTCAACGGCGCTGGCGGCGGGGGGCGCAGGCGCAGTATTATGGATGTGGATATCGGCTATGCTGGGAATGATGACCGGATACGCTGAGAATGTGCTTGGAGCATATTACCGCAGGAAAAACCGGGACGGCGGCTGGAGCGGCGGCGCAATGTATTATATCCGGGACGGACTTGCCGGAAAAAGGCTTGCTAAGCCGCTTGCGGCGGTATTCGCAGGGGCGTGTGTGATGTCGGCATTCGGCATGGGAAATCTTACTCAGATGAACTCCGCAGCGCAGGCGCTGAGTTCCGGTTTTGGAATTCCACAGGCGGTCACAGGCGCAGTGCTTGCCGCATTTGCTGCGCTGATATTCTTCGGCGGCAGGACTTCCAGAAAACAGAGCGCAGGAGCAGCTTCAGGAGGTGGGCAGCTCAGCCTGCGCATCGCGGGAGTGACTGAGAAGCTTGTGCCGGTGATGTCGGCGCTGTACATAGCCGGATCGCTGTATATTCTGGCGGTAAACATAACCCGGCTGCCGGATATGGTGGGGGTGATTTTCCGCAGCGCGTTCGGTCTTGAGGCTGCTGCGGGGGGCGTCAGCGGCTACATGGTAAAGCAGGCGGTTTCCATGGGCTTCCGCAGGGGAGTTTTCTCGAATGAGGCAGGGCTTGGTACGTCCGTTGCGGCTCATGCTTCCTCAGACGTGGTGGAGCCGTGTGTTCATGGAATGTGGAGCATTTTCGAGGTGTTTTTTGATACGATCGTGATGTGCTCAATGACCGCGTTTGTACTGCTGGCAAGCCCCTGCCGAGCGGTATCCCAGCAGGAGGCTTTCATGAACGTAAGTCTCCAGCCGCAGTATTTCCGGCTGACAGAGCAGGAGGGGCTGATCTCCGGCGGCACGGAGCTTCTGATTGCAGGAAGGGGCGAGCCTTGCAAAATGAGAACCGTGAGCGGGGAATGGTTCACGGTGGAGATCTCCCGCGGGGAGATAACCTGCTCCAACGTGATGAAGCTCACCGGAATACAGGCTCACGGAGCAAGCGGAGAGCCGCTGTTCCGTGACGAAACGGGGACAGTTCCTACGATAAGCGGAGTTGCCCTTGAGGAAGTTACCGGGGCGGAGCTGGTGACCCTTGCATTTTCAACGGTGTTCGGCGGGGCGGCGGGCAAGCTGCTTTCGGTGGCGGTGGTGCTGTTTGCATTTTCTACGGTGATCGGGTGGAGCTGCTTCGGGTCTGAGGCGGCGGCTTATCTATTCGGAAAGCGCGCGGAGATACCGTTCCGGATACTGTTCACAATTTGTACGGCGCTGGGGGCAGTTGTGGATATTTCAGCGGCATGGGGAGCGGCAGACCTGTTCAACGGATTGATGGCGGCGGTAAACCTTCCAGTGGTGCTGTGCCTGTCGGGAACTGTGCTGCGGCTCACGAAGAATTATTCCGAACGGCATTTCATCAGAAAATCTGTAAAGCCCTTGCTTTCTGCCGATCCAGATGTCCAGCGGGAGCAGGAGGAGCGGCTTATGCGGGAACAAAAATAACATTGCTTGACATAATCCCGGAAATGCGGTAAAATAATAAGGCTGATTATTTTTCGGGAGGATATTCGTGTGTACGAACTGAAAAAAGCAGGAGAAAAGACATGGTATATGAGAGCGCCGACAAACATTGGATTATACCTGTATAATTCGCCGGAGGTCTGCATGATCGACGCGGGAGGCGACAGGGAAGCGGCTGAAAAAGCGCTTGAACATATCCGGGAGCAGGGCTGGCGGCTCAGGAAGCTGTTCCTCACCCACTCCCACGCCGACCACACCGGCGGCGCGGCGTATCTTAGGGAGCAGACCGGCTGCGAGGTTTACGCTCCGGGAGTTTCCGCAGCTGCGGTCAAGCATAGCTTCCTTATCTCGACCACGCTTTACGGCGGGAGCGCTTCAAGTGAGATGTGCAATAAGTTCCTTCTGCCGCCGTCCTGCGACTGCTCGGAGCTTTCAGATGACGCGCTTCCGGCGGGGCTGGAATTTACCCGGCTGGACGGTCACGACATGGCTCAGGCGGCATTCCGGACGGGGGACGGAGTGTGGTTCACGGCGGACTGCGTTATCAGTCCGGAAGCGCTGCAAAAGCACAGGATCTCTTTCCTTTACAATATCGGGCAACACTTACAGGCGCTTGAGAAGCTTTCGGAGCTGGAGGGATCGCTGTTCATTCCGGCGCACGACGAGCCTTGCAGCGATATAAAGTCGCTGGTTGAGGTAAATCGCTCAGCGGTTCTGGAGGTCGCTTCGGACATCAGGGAGATGTGCGTGCGGCCAGTGACTGTTGACGACGTGATCGAGATGTCGCTTAAAAAATACAGCATACGGCTGTATCTCATGCAGTATCTTCTGGTGGGAGAAACTGTGCGCTCATATCTTTCGTGGCTGCTGGAGAGGGGAGAGGTGCGCACGGTGTTCAGCGGGACAAGGCTTCTCTGGGAGAAATCGGGAGATTGAATTGCATGAGGATCTGGTGTTAAATTGGGATTTGTCGAGTGCCTCGACACGCATTCCGCCTTTTGTAATGTTGCATTTGTCCGTGGGTTTATCAACGGCGGTATTCAACAAGCGATTGTGAGGGCAAAGGGGGCAAGGGGCAAAGCCCCAAAAAAGCCTTGATTATTCGCAAAACAACCTACCCGCAGTAATGGGGCTTTATGCCGTCGGCAGCGCACCTTTCCTCGGTCAAAGTATCTTTCACTTTGTATTCGCGAAAAACCGGACAAGGGGGAAAAGGGGAGAGGGGAAGAGGAGTCTGAGGAGAAAACCGTAGGGGAAAGGGGGGAACGTCCGGTTTTTGTCGGATTTTCTTAGTTCCCCCCTTTCCCCGAAGGGTTTCTCCTCAGTCCCG
>JAGAJA010000032.1 GCA_017829075.1 Oscillospiraceae bacterium
CAAAGAAAATCCGACAAAAACCGGACATTCCCCCCTTTCCCCTACGGTTTTCTCCTCAGACTCCTCTTCCCCTCTCCCCTTTCCCCCCTTGTCCGGTTTTTCGCGGATACAAAGTGAAAGATACTTTGACCGGGGAAAGGTGCGCTGCCGACGGCATAAAGCTCCATTCCTGAGAGTAGGTTGTTTTGCGAATAATCAAGGCTTTTTTTGGCTTCGCCGCTTGCTTCTACTGCCCGCCAAATTCCAATTTACCATTTAATTATACCACATCTTCATATAATTTGCAATATTTTTTAATTTTCCCCTTGCATTTTATGAAATGATGTGCTATAATATGAAACTGAAAGTGAAAATCAAAATCAAATTCAAACGGAGGTGACGGCTATGGACAGAAATAACTACAACACAAAACAACGTGATGAGATCGTGGAATTTTTCAGCCGTCACCGCGGGAGCTGCTTTACCGCAAAGGATATTATCGTAAGCGGCGAGGTTTCTGTCGGGGAGGCTACGGTTTACCGCACTCTCACACGGCTTGCAAATCAGGGAGTGCTGAAGCGCTTTTCCGGAGACGGCTCCGGTGCAAGCTACCAGCTTATGGACGAGCATAAGTGCAGTACGCATTTCCACCTGAAATGCGACCGCTGCCAGAAGCTCATTCACATGGACTGCTCATTTATGAAGGAAATGCAGCAGCACATCGAGCAGAGCCACGGCTTTACGGTGGACATCGGAAGAACGATAATCTACGGACTGTGCAGCGAATGCCAGCAGGAGCTTGAGGACAGGGAAAAGGAGAATAAATGAGAAACATAAAAAGAATTATCGCTGCGGCAATTTCCGCAGCTTTGTTAGGAGCGGCGCTGTGCGGCTGCTCCTCAGAAAACAGCGGCTCAGCCGGTGGAGATAAGCCGCTGGTTATAGCTACCATATTACCGGCGTATGATTTTGCACGGCAGGTTTTCGGCGACACAGCCGAGGTGAGAATGCTGCTCAAGCCCGGTCAGGAGAGCCACAGCTACGACCCCTCCGCTAAGGATATCGTAGACATAAGCGGCTGCGACCTTTTTATCTACAACGGCGGCGAGTCTGACGAATGGGTGGAGAGTGTGCTGAAATCCGCGCCGGAAGTGAATACATTCCGCATGACCGAGGCGGTATCGCT
The DNA here is from genome assembly GCA_017829075.1 of Oscillospiraceae bacterium. Next base: position 1,166 of record JAGAJA010000032.1, read on the forward strand.
TCTGGACGAGGAGATTTCCGAGGGAATGCAGGAGCATGAGCATGACGTGGACGACCATGATCACGATGAGCACGATGAACACGACGATCATGATGAGGAATACGATGAGCACGTCTGGACTTCCCCGGAGAATGCCGCTGCAATTGTAAGGGCGCTTGGAACAAAGGCTGCGGAGCTGTTCCCGGAGAACTCAGAGGTTCTTGCTTCAAATGCCGGCAGCTACGCGGCAAAGATAGACGAACTGGACGGCAGATTTGCGGAGCTGTTCAGCGGCGAGCAGCGTTACTTCATTTTCGGCGACAGATTTCCGCTGCTTTATTTCTTTAAAGAGTACGGGTTGAATTACTATGCGGCGTTTCCCGGCTGCGGCAGCGAAACCGAGCCGTCCGCCCAGACCATGACTTTTCTGCTGGAAAAGCTGAAGGAGGATAATTCAGTTCCCGCTGTGTTCTGCATTGAGCTTTCGAGCAGACGGCTGGCAGACGTGCTTGCTGAGGATACCGGACTGAGCACTGTGGAATTCCACACCTGCCACAACATTTCCTCGGACGACTTTAACGCCGGGGAAACATGGCTCTCTATCATGCAGCGGAATTACGACACACTATCTGAAATACTGAAAAGGTGAGTGACAGCATTGGACAAACAGGAATATCTGATAAACGTTGAAAATCTCACGCTTTCCTATGAGAATATGACGGTCATTAAGGATATGGATTTCCATGTGACCGGCGGGGATTATCTCTGCATTGTCGGAGAAAACGGCTCCGGAAAAAGCACGCTGGTGAAAGCGCTGCTTTCGCTGAAGAAGCCTGTCGGCGGGACTATCTCTTTCAGCGGGGGACTGAAGCGCAATGAGATCGGCTATCTTCCGCAGCAGACCGGCGCTCAGCAGGATTTCCCAGCGAGCGTGTACGAAGTGGTGATCTCCGGCTGCCTTAATTCCCGCGGGATACGTCCGTTTTATTCCGAACGGGAGAGGAAAATGGCTGCGGAGAATATGGAGCGTCTTGGAATAACGCATCTCAGAAAGCGCAGCTATCGGGAGCTTTCCGGCGGTCAGCAGCAGCGGGTGCTGCTTGCGAGGGCACTCTGCGCGACAAAAAAGCTGCTGCTTCTTGACGAGCCGGTATCTGGTCTTGATCCGATGGTTACAGCGGAGATGTACGAGCTTATCGCGGACATAAACCGCAGCGGAGTAACTGTTATCATGGTAACTCACGACATTTCGGCGGCTTTGAAATATGCCAGCCATATTCTCTGCCTGCGGCAGGATACATGGTTTTTCGGCACTCCGGAGGAATTCCTCGCGGACAGATCCTCCGATTTCATGAAAGGCGGCGAGAACAATGGGTGACATTATTTCCGCATTTTTCAGCACACCTATCCTATTCCGCGCGTTGATCGTTGGTATTCTGGTGTCGCTGTGCGCCGCATTGCTTGGCGTAAGCCTTGTGCTTAAGCGTTACAGCATGATAGGAGACGGGCTTTCACATGTTGGTTTCGGTGCGCTGGCGATAGCTGCGGTGATGAATTGGGCGCCTATGGCGGTCGCTGTTCCGGTGGTTATCGCGGCGGCGTTTCTGCTGCTGCGCATTTCCTCCAGCAGCAAGATAAAGGGCGATTCTGCAATTGCGCTGATCTCCACCGGAGCGCTTGCGATAGGCGTTATGGCGGTTTCCCTCTCCGGAATGAACAGCGACCTCGACAGCTACCTTTTTGGCAGCATTTACGCGATAAGCGACGAGGACGTGGTGATAAGCGTGGTTCTGGCGCTGCTTGTGCTGGTGCTTTTCGTGTTTTTCTACACAAAGATATTTGCGATAACCTTTGACGAGAGTTTTGCCCGCGCGACAGGAACAAGGGTAGGAATGTATAATATGCTGATCGCGCTGCTTACGGCGCTGACTATCGTTATCGGCATGAGAATGATGGGCTCAATGCTTATCTCAAGCCTTATCATTTTCCCGGCGCTTTGCAGCATGAGAGTGTTCAAGAGCTTCCGGGCGGTGACAATATGCTCGGCGGTGATCTCGGTAGTGACTTTCATATCCGGAATGGTGATATCCTACGAATTCGGGACACCCGGCGGCGCGAGCATCGTCTGCGTCAATATCGCGGTGTTTGCGGTATTTTCGGCTGTGGGGGCAGTCCTTAGCAGGAACCGCACCTAAACTAAAAGGTCGAGAGAGCAGAAGCGTGGAGTGATTACCGAGCGGCGGGTCTGTTGGAATAAAATCGAAAAAACTACTTGTGTTGTTTTGAAAAATATGGTACAATAAATAGAATAGATTTTATTTCTGGAGGAAAACATGAAGAATATAAAACATATCGGAATTGCCGGGGTACTGTCGCTGACGGTGCTGCTCAGCGGCTGCGGCGGCAGCGAGCCGAGCAGTGAACTCCCTCAGACATCGGACGCACCGGAGGTCACATCAAAGCCGCAGTCCACAGAGCCGGAAGCTCCCTCTGCTGAAAGCTCCGCGCCGGAGAGTGCTTCAACGACTTCATCGGAGCAGGAGCCTGCGCCGGAAACAGCGGAGAGCGGCGAGGAAATTCTCGGCACTCTGACGGTGGATAGTCCGAACGAGGACGCGGGTTATTCTGCGGACTGGCTGTACGGCACATGGAGCACTGTTTCGCTGAATGGCACTGATTACTGGGATTTTGCGGACGAGCGTGGAATTGACGGCGAGGTGCAGTTTATTTTCGACAGCGAGGGCTGCGACGTATTACGAGGCTCGGAGGGAGTCATTTATAAACTGGATTACAAAGTCACTGACAGCGGGGTTATGTTACGGGATAATGAATCAGGAACAGATTCTGCGCTTACCTATAATGCAGCCGAGGACACCCTCACCTTGAACGACGACGGGAACACCATTGTCTATATCCGCGGGAGCAATCCAAGAAAAAACGGGGCGCAGAGTACCGCCGGCGAGGGAATGTACGGTCTGTGGAGCGTTGCTTTGATAAACGGCGAGGACTTCTGGACTTCGGACAAATTCCTACCGAAGCAGTCTGGGGAGTGCTTTGTTGAGATAAACGAGAGCGGAATGCGGTCTATAAACAATGATGGATTTACGAAGTATTTTCAGCTTCAGCCTACCGATAACGGCGCGGAATTCATCGACGACCGCGATGGCGTGAAGTACACCCTGAACTACGACAGCGCCGGCGATACTATAACCTGTTTCCAGACCGATCAGCCGGACGGCGATAAAATGACCCTCAAGCGCGGCTCTAATCCGAAGGACGGTGTAAAGCGCAACTGTGAGTGGCTTTACGGCACATGGAGCGCGGTGACGATGAACGGTAAGGACTACTGGACATTCGCTGTGGAAAATAATTTAGATAACGAAGCGCAGTTGGTGTTCACACCGGATTATTGCTTTGCTTTCGGGGAAGGCGGAAACACGAACAAGTACAGCTTTACTGCTGACAGCACTGGAGTGACGATACATGTCAGCGACAGCTATGATGTTGCTTGTATGTACAACAGTTCCACCGACCGAATGATGGTAAATGACGAGCAGGCGGGGCAGACAGTTGTCGTGAAGCGCGGAACAAATCCCAGAAGCTGAAAAAGGTTGACAATCCGCCGCAATTGTGCTAGGGACACGCTGATTAAAGCGCAGCGTATCAAATCTGGTTTTGCGCAAAATATAACTAATGCTATAAGTAAAATGTTTCTTGTTGCGCAAAACCCGCCGCGTGAGTATGCGCGTTTGAACGGGGCGAATTTGATTTAATCAGCGTTTCCCCAGATTATTCACTATACTACATCAGACAGGAGATATTAAATGAAGAAGTTGATAAAAGCATTAGCGCTTGCAGCGGTAATTACAGCGCTCTGCACCGGTTGCAGCCGTTCGATAGATATGGATAAACTCAAGGGAAGCTGGACATACACTCCGGAGAGCGGCGATCCGGTAGTTATAACGATCACCGATGATTATTTCAGTCAAAGCTCCGGAGAAGTCACCGGAGAGCAGCTTAAATATGAGCGTAATTCTGACGGCATTAACGTCCGAAACACCGATGGAAAGGTGCTGTTCACGCTGTATTACAACGATGAGGACGATACGGTATACTACACCGTGAAAGGCTCAGACGGCGGCGATATTAAGCTTACATTTACAAAGAGTGAGCAATAATTGAATTTCCCCGGAAAGGCGTACTGCCGTTGGCAGCGAACCAAACCGGGGGAATTTTTTGCCGCAATTCCGCGAATATTGAGCAAAATTTCCGGAAGTATGCAATTATTTTTACAGGAACACTTGAAAATCCTCTGTATTTGAGGTATAATATAAAATGTATATATTTGCGCAGGGAACTGTTGATCGGCGTCAAAGTGCGCCGCTGACGTAATTTAAAGGAGTATTTATCGTGTTCAAGGGACCTTTGTTAGAATTATTCGGACTGCTTTTTTCCAGCAACAGGACAAACGCTGATATTGTCAGCGTGGTGCTGTCGTTCTTTTCAGTACTGGTTATCATTTTTGTGATATTCCCCATTCGCGAGTTCGCAAGAGGCTTTGTAGCCAAAAAGCTTGGCGATGATACGCCCGAACACGCCGGAAGGCTCACGCTGAACCCGTTCGCACATATCGACCCTATGGGCGCGCTTATGATGTTCCTTTTCCGTATCGGCTGGTCAAAGCATATGCCTATTGACATCAGACGCTGCAACAAGGTCAAGGCGCGCACGGCGGTTGCACTGACCTCCCTTGCCGGGCCTCTTGCAAATATTCTGCTGAGCTATCTGCTGATAATCATTTGCAAGATACTGATTATCAACATGACGAACAACGTGGTATTGTATATCACTAAAGGCTTTGCTATGACGGCGCAGATCAGCGTATTTCTTGCGGTATTCAATCTTATCCCCATTCCGCCGTTTGACGGGTTCAACATTCTGGCGACAGTGCTACCCACAAAGGTGGTATTGATTATGGAAAAGTATCAGCAAGTGATATATCTGGCATTCTTCGCGCTGCTTTTGTTCCGGGTGCTTGACGTTCCGCTTGGGCTTGCTTCTCAGGGAGTAATGTGGCTTCTGGACAAGGCGTCCTTCTTTGTCCCCGACGGCGGATTTTTCTCGCTGCTGTACTGATCGCCGGGGTGGATAATGGAGGAACTTAGCTTCAAGCTTGAGATCTTCGAGGGGCCTCTTGATCTGATGCTGTCGCTGATACAGAAGCATAAGCTGAATATTCAGGATATTGAGATAAGCGTATTGCTGGATCAGTTTATGCTGTACCTTGACAGAATGTCGGAGGCTGACCTTGAGATAACCTCGGATTTTCTTGAAATGGCGGCGCGGCTTATTATGATAAAGTCGGCGGCGCTGCTTCCAAAGGAAGAAGCCGAGGAGATGAAAAAAGAGCTTCAGGGCGCGCTGATAGAATATGCGCTCTGTAAGACAATGGCAGGGCGGCTCAGAAAGCGGTATCTCGGCGATGTGGTATTCGTCCGGGAGCCTGCCGAGATAGAGATCGACAAAGCGTATCACAAGACGCATCAGCCGGAGGAGCTTATGCTTGCCTACGGCGCACTTAACGAGCGGACGCGGAGAAAGGCAAGCTATCGTCCCCGCTCTATAAAGCCGATCGTGGCAAAGAGCTACGTTACGGTGTTCACAGGAATCGTGGCGGTGCTGAAAAGCCTGCGGCGAAAGGGAACGGTGCAGATGGACGAGCTGTACAGAGATCAGCCTCGATCCCGCACTGTGGCTACATTTCTGGCAATACTTGAGCTGTCCAAGGAGGGGCGTATCTTCATCTCCGAGGACGGAAACAGCGTGCGGCTGAGAACAAGAGCCGACGATATCAGGACAGAAGCGGAGGGAGCGGAGCAGTGAAATTCAGCGAGGGAATGGCGGTGGTTGAAGCAGTGCTTTTTGCCTGCGGAGAGCCGATCGAAGCGGATAAGCTTGCCGCCGCGACTGAGATAGAAAAGGAAACGGTGCTGAAGATCATCGATCGCCTGAACGACAGGTATTCCGAGAACAACAGCGCGTTCCGGATAAACAGGCTGGGGGACAGCTACCAGATGGTGACGCAGCCGGAGTTTGCTCCCTACATCAAGACCGCTCTGGAAACAAGACGGCAGGTGCCACTTTCACAAGCGGCAATGGAGGTTCTGGCAGTTGTGGCGTACAATCAGCCGGTGACAAAAAGCTTTGTTGAGCAGGTGCGCGGAGTGGACAGCTCCGGTGTTGTGAACAGCCTTGTGGAGCGCGACCTGCTGGAGGAATACGGCAGACTTGACCTGCCGGGACGTCCGATAGCCTACAAGACCACGGAGAATTTCCTGCGGTGCTTTGGACTGACGGATATCAAGGGGCTTCCGACAATTCCGGACAGCACCGATCAAATGGATTTTGACGAGTTTGAAGAGATGAATTTCAGCGGCGATTGACCGCTGACAAGTGAGGCGGGGTGAGGCAATGACAGGGTGGATAATCGCCGGTGCGATAATTGTATTTCTGCTTGTCCTGCTGATGACCTCTGTTAAAGTCAGGTTTGAATACACCGATGATCTTCGGCTGAAAATAAACTGGCTGTTTATCACGCTGGTCAGAATTCCTGCCCGGACAAAGAAAATGAAGCGCCGGGACAAAGAGGCGAAAAAGGACGCTGAAAAAGCCGCAAAGGAAACTGCGACGGCAGAGGAAAGTTCAGCCGGAGATACCTCAGACAAGGAAAGCGGAAGCTCGGACGGAACTTCCGGAGAAAAGTCCGGAGCTGCGCCGGCGGCTAAAAAAAAGCCGGAAAAGAAGCAGAGCAAAAAGTCCGGCAGCAAGCTGACGCTAAAGGATATTTTTGAGCTGGTGAAGCTGGTCTGGGACAGTCTTGGAAAGCCGCTTAAGCGGCTGCTCAAGGCAACCCGGATTTCCGGATTTCGTCTGAGGATAAAGGTCGGCGGAGATGACGCTGCACAGGCGGCGATAAGATTTGGCGCGGTGAATATGGCTGCGGGAAACGCTCTGGCGTTTCTGGACGGCTGCTTCACCCTGAAAAATCCGGATTTCAGGATCGACTGTGATTTTATGAGCGAGGAAACAACCTACGAGTGCTATTTCACCGCAAGGCTGACTCCGGTCGCGGCGCTGGCGTTCCTGTTCTGGCTGCTGGGGAGATTTGTGAAGAACTATCTTTCCAGAAAGGACGCTGCTGCGGCACTGAATAAGTTAAGAAAATAATTTTCATATATTGAAAGGAGTATTTATTATGTCAAACGCAATTGAGGGAGTAATGGGCGTATCCATGGAGAAGATCCGCGAGATGGTGGACGTAAACACCATTATCGGCGATCCTATCACCGCCGCTAACGGCACGACAATTATCCCGGTTTCAAAGGTATCCTTCGGCTTCGCTTCCGGCGGCAGCGATCTGCCCACACAGGCTGCGGAGAAGTTCGCGGGCGGCGCTGGCGCGGGAGTTACCGTAAAGCCGCAGGCTTTCATCGTCATCAAGTCAGACGGAAATGTGGAGCTTATGGAGCTTGGCGCAAAATCCAGCCCAGTTGAGGGAATAGTTGACGCTATCCCCGGAGTTATCGAGAAGATCAAGGGATTGGTTTCTGACAAAAAGGCAAAAAAGGACAGCGAACTTGAAGAAGACGCTGAATAATTGCTCATAGTTCTGCGCAACCTATTGATGGAAATATTTACATCATAAGGGGTGCGTATATGAACAAGCTTATAAAGAAAGCGGCGGCGCTTCTGCTTGCGGGGATCACTGCGGTGGCGACTGATATCGCTGCCGGGGCTGTTCCGGAGAATATCTCTGCGGTCAGCGCGATCCTGATAGAAGCCGAAACGGGAACGGTGCTTTATGAAAAGAACGCGGACGAGCGCCGCGCAATGGCGAGCACCACGAAGATAATGACTGCGTTGCTCACCATAGAAGCCGGAGATCTTGACCGGGAATTCACTGTTGACCCTCTGGCAATAAGGGTGGAGGGTACTTCAATGGGACTTCGCGAGGGGGATAGGGTCTCCCGCCGCGACCTGCTCTACGGCATTCTTCTGCCCTCTGGAAATGACGCGGCTAATGCGGCTGCGGTGTCTGTCAGCGGGAGCATTTCCGCATTTGTGAAGCTGATGAACAGCAAAGCGGAGGAGTTGGGACTTGCCGACACGCATTTCGCAACTCCCTCCGGGCTGGACGCGGACGGGCATTACACCACGGCGCGGGATCTGGCGAAGCTCACTGCCTGCGCCATGCGGGAGGAAACCTTCAGGGAGGTTGTGTGCTGCCGCAGCGCGGAGGTGGAGTTCGGAAATCCGCCGTATAAGCGGACTTTGTATAATTCCAACAAAATGCTTTCCCGGTATGACGGCGCTATCGGCGTAAAGACCGGGTTCACCGACAACGCGCGGAGATGTCTGGTTTCGGCGGCGGAGCGTGACGGAGTTACCCTGATCGCAGTTACGCTGAATGCCGGTGATGACTGGAACGACCACACAAAAATGCTGGATTACGGCTTCACGCAGGTGAAGGCTTATCCGCTGGAGCTGGGGTGCAGTTCAAGGGTGGCAGTTGCAGGTACAGGGCAGGACGTTGGAGTATACTGCCACGAGGATACTCTTGCCCTCACGCCGCAGCAGCGCAGTCGGCTCACCCGCAGAGTGCTTCTGCCTCGGTTTGTTTACGGCACAGTGGACAAGGGGGACAAGCTGGGTGAGATACAGTTCCTGCTGGACGGCAGGGTGGTGAAAAGCTGCCCGCTTTACTCGGACAGCACTATAAAAGTGCCGGACGAGGAGCTGAGCTTATTCCGGAGAATACTGGAATGGGCAGGAATTATAGTGTAGAAAAATACCGCCCGAAAGGGCGTACATAAATAAATGAAAGGCAAACTATGGAAAAAGTCAGAATACAGAAAATCATCGCGGACAGCGGGCGGTGCTCCCGGAGAAAGGCAGAGGAACTGATCTCCGCAGGACTTGTGACGGTGAACGGCAGACCCTGCACCCTCGGCGATAAGGCAGATCCTGTGAACGATCTGATAAGGGTAGAGGGCGTGGAAATATCTGCGGAACGCGCCGAAAAACGTTACATTATGCTGAATAAGCCGAGGGGATATGTTACTTCAATGTCCGATGAAATGGGAAGGAAGATTGCGTCTGACCTGCTTGAGGGCGTTGAGGAGCGGGTATATCCCGTGGGCAGACTGGACAGAAATTCCGAGGGTCTGCTGTTGTTCACAAACGACGGAGGGTTCGCAAACGACATTATGCACCCGTCAAAGCACGTTCCCAAGACCTATCGCGTAACTATCGACGGCAGGGTGAACGAGGATCAGCTATCCCGGCTGATGTCCGGCGTGGAGCTGGACGATGGCGTAAAGACCATGCCCTGCACGGTGGAAGTGCTTTCCGAGGCTCCGGACAGGACAGTGCTGCGCTTTGTGATAAAGGAGGGCAGAAACCGCCAGATTCGCCGTATGTGTACCGCTGTCGGTCTTGAGGTAGGCAGACTGCGCAGGACTGCGGTCGGCGGCGTAAAGCTCGGTATGCTGAAGCCGGGTGATTACCGCGACCTCACTAAGGAGGAACTGCGTTCGCTGCGCTCATATATAGGCAATCCTCGCTCGAAGCGCACTAAATGATTTTCCGGCGGATAGGTCTCTTTTCAGACAATTTTTGACGCTGGTTTTTGTGAATATTGTCAAAAAATTAACTAGTTAAGTTAATGATTTTATTGCATAAGATAAAAAATTCAAAAATCTCAGTTTTTCGCTTGTTATTTTATTTTCAATGTAGTATAATTATTGTGGATAAATTTTAATTAAGACGGCGGAAGGGTTTCCGACTGCCGCTCTCAATAGCAGGTATGGAGGAGAAAAATGGCATTTTCAAAGACTTTGGCTGAAATGGAACAGAATGTTCCTGACAGCGACGCAAGAAAAAGACTTGCTGCCCTCTATGACGAGGATAGCTTTACGGAGCTTGACAAGTTCCTGTCCGCTGACGGAGCTGTAAGCAGTGTTGCAGCCGGCTACGGTACAGTAAACGGCGCGACAGTTTACGCTTACGCGCAGGACGTATCCGTAAAGGGCGGCGCAGTTGACAAGAGCGCGGCGCTCAAGATAAAGAAGATCTATGAGCTTGCAGCAAAGAACGGCGCTCCCGTTGTCGCATTCTTTGACAGCAAGGGCGGCGACATCAGCGAGGGTATGGAGGTTCTTGCTGATTACGGCGATATTATCAAGGCTTCCGCTGCGATCTCCGGCGTAGTTCCTCAGATCGCTGTAATAACCGGCGTGTGCGCAGGTGCGCAGGCAGTTATCGCTTCAATGGCAGACGTTACCATCATGACCGAAAAGGCAGAGCTGTTCCTCAATGCTCCGTTCAACACACCGGACGGCAAGCTGGAGGGTGCAGGAAAGGCTGCAAATGCCGCTAAGTCCGGCGTTGCGGATATCATTGCAAAGGACGACGCAGACGCAGTCGCAAAGGCTAAGAAGCTTGCGGCGATCCTTCCGGCAAACAACATTTCCCTCGCAGGAAACGATGATTTCACCGAGAACGACGCGGCAGTTTCCACCTCCCTCAAGGGCGCGGAGCTTGTTGCAGCGCTCGCTGACAAGAATTCCGTTGTAGAGCTTGGCGCAGAATTCGGCACTGCTGCTTACACTGCACTCGCAAGCGTAAATTGGGCTACCGTTGCATTTGTTGCTACCGACAAGGCTGCAAAGCTTACCGCTGCCGACAGCGCAAAGATCGCAAGATTTGTTCAGCTCGCAGACGTATTCTCTATCCCCGTTGTGACCGTGATCAACACCGAGGGCTTTGAGCCGTCCAGCGGTGCAGAGCTTGCGGGCAGCGTTCGTGACGCGGCAAAGCTTGCGCAGGTTTACGCTTCCGCTACCACAACAAAGATCAACCTCATCACCGGCAAGGCTTTCGGCGCAGCTTATGCTGCATTCGACAGCGCTGATGTATCCTTTGCATGGGAGAATGCGGCTATCGCTCCGATGAGCCCTGAGGCTGCAAAGGTATTCATGGGCGGAGAGGTTGACACCACACCGTTCAAGGCTGCTTCCCTTGGCATGGTTGACGGTGTCATCGCTGCTGAGGATACAAAGCAGGCAGTGGCTTCCGCGGTTGATCTCTGCTCCAGCAAGAGAGTAGCTGCTCCCACCAGAAAGCACGTTAATTTCGTATTTTAATTGCGGCGGCACCGCATTATAATGCGGTGCGGTCAAGACTAATAAATTTCAGAGAGGTTTTTGACATGAAAAGATACACAATCACCGTAAACGGCAATGCTTATGATGTAACTGTTGACGAGGCTGACGGCTCCGCAGCTCCCGTTGCAGCCGCTGCACCCGCAAAGAAGGCTGCTCCTGCCAAGAAAGCTGCCGCTCCCGCAGGCGCACAGGGCAATGCTTCCATTACCGCTCCGATGAACGGCAATATCGTTGATATCAAGGTCAAGGTAGGCGATAAGGTTTCCAACGGCACAGTTATCGCAGTCCTTGAGGCTATGAAGATGGAGAACGACATCGTTTCCGACAAGGACGGCGTTATCGCTTCCATTAACGTAAACAAGGGCGACTCTGTTGAAACAGGCGCAGTTATCGCAACTGTAAACGCGTAAGATTTAAGGAGAACAGAAATGGCAAAATTAAAGATCACTGAAACCGTTCTTCGTGACGCGCACCAGTCGCTGCTTGCCACAAGAATGTCTATGGACGATATGCGTCCAATTCTGTCCACAATGGACAAAATCGGCTTCTATTCCGCAGAGTGCTGGGGCGGAGCTACCTTTGACTCCTGCATTCGCTTCCTTGACGAGGATCCGTGGGAAAGACTGCGTATCCTGAGAAAGGAAATGCCCAACACCAAGCTCCAGATGCTGTTCAGAGGACAGAATATGCTGGGCTATCGTCACTATGCGGACGATCTGGTTGAGTATTTTGTACAGAAGTCCATTGCAAATGGTATCGACATTATCCGTATTTTCGACGCACTGAACGATATCCGCAACCTTGAGACCGCTATCAAAGCGGCAAAGAAGGAGCAGGGTCACGCTCAGGTCGCAATTTCCTATACCCTCGGCGAGGTATTTACTCACGAGTACTACATGAACTACGCAAAGCAGGTTGAGAGCGCTGGTGCTGATTCTATCTGCATTAAGGATATGGCTGCGCTGCTCACTCCTTATGAGGCTGAGAGCCTTGTAAAGGATCTCAAGAGCGCTGTAAAGATCCCGGTTCAGCTTCATACTCACTACACCTCTGGTCTTGCTTCTATGTGCATTATCAAGGCAGTTGAGGCAGGCGTTGACGCTGTTGATACTGCTATGTCTCCGCTGGCTCTGGGTACTTCCCATGCACCTACGGAGTCCATTGTCGCTACATTCCAGGGTACAGAGTACGATACCGGTCTTGACCTTGTAAAGCTCAACGAGGTAAGAGATTACTTCATGAAGCTGCGCAAGAAGTACATCGACAGCGGTCTGCTCGACCCCTCCATGCTCGCTACAAATACCAACGCGCTGATCTATCAGGTTCCCGGCGGAATGCTGTCCAACCTGCTCTCTCAGCTCAAGCAGGCTGGCAAGGCAGACCAGCTTGAAGCAGTTCTTCAGGAAGTTCCGCGGGTTCGTAAGGATTCCGGCTTCCCGCCTCTTGTTACTCCGACCTCTCAGATCGTGGGAACACAGGCAGTGTTCAATGTTATCATGGGTGAACGCTACAAGACCGTTACAAAGGAATTCAAGGGACTTGTCAAGGGCGAATACGGCAAGACACCTGTCGCTATTGATCCTGAGTTCCAGAAGAAGATACTTGGTGCAGAAGAGCCTATCACCTGCCGTCCTGCTGACCTGCTCAAGCCTGAGTTTGAGACAATGAAGGAGGAAGCTAAGGAGTGGCTCGACGGCAGCAGCGTTGAGGATATCCTTACCTATGCGATGTTCCCGAAGGTAGCTCCCAAGTTCTTTGAGAAGCGCCGCGACAGACAGCTCGGCATTGACGCAGAGCACGCAGACAAGACCAACAAGGTACACCCGGTCTGATCTGAAGTAACTATTATTAATGTAGACTATCTCATAACGTAGTTTTGAGATAGTCGTAAAGAAGTATAGCCTGAGAAAACATTAGTGTTCTCAGGCTATTTTCTGTGTAAACCTTGATTAAGAAAGAGAAAAAAGGAATTTGCCGAGTGCCTCGACACGCAACTCCGCGCTTTGCGCGAATGCTTTTCGCTTCCTTTTGGCACAAAAGGAAGTAGGGTGTGGGGCAAAGCCCCACCACTCGCGCGTTAGCGCGCTACTCGGCGCGGAGCGCCGCTAAACGCGTAAAAGGCGCTAAAGGGGTCACGGGGGGAAAACAAGAGTTTTCCCCCTGTCTGTTGCTGCCTACGGCAGCAACAGACAACTACCTCATCGTGCGTTATTGGAATGGTTTTGCCGCTTTTCCGGTCAGATTTGCACTGCCAAATAACAATAGAATACTCTTCTTGAGTTTGTCAATGCCTGCTCCGCAGTCATTGACAGGGGGAAAACTCTTGTTTTCCCCCTGTGACCCCTTTAGCGCTTCTGACGCGTTTATGCGCTTCGCGCTGAGTGGTGGGGCGCTGCCCCACACCCCGGTTCCTTTTGTGCCAAAAGGAACCGAAAATCATTGCGCTTCGCGCTAAGGTGCAAACAGAAACTCCCCGACAAATTCCAATTAGCCGATAAGTTTATTATAATCACCTAGTCATAATAAAACCTATGTCAAAAGAACCACACCACATTTAAAGAATCAAATGGAGAAACCATGTGCTGTTGTAGAAATTGCATAAATCAGCAAAAACTCAGGGATAAAAATAAGTCTAGCCAAAGGGTGGTATTTTACTATCTCGAATGGGATTATATCAACAATTATCAAGTATTTGCAATGGTAACGTTTACAATACTGTTTCATTGATTTTTCGGCGAATTGCACAAAAGAATAATTACAATATGGTTACAAAACGGTAACAAAAACGGTTAACAAGAGTTACAGAAACTTCTGACCTGTCCGGGAAACCGCATTAAAGCGCGGATAAATTAAGTAAAAAATAATCCTTACAAAAATTTCAAATACTTTTAATGTGCATTGTGATTATGTACAATTCAAAGAAATTGAAAACGTTTTCCTCGTTTTGCTGTGAAAAAAGTTATAAAAAAGGGCTTGAAAAATAAAATGATTTATGATAAACTTACAAATGTAATCAAGGGACGGTAATATACGCGCTTCAGACAGAGTATTATTACCAAGCAAAATCCTTGATGAGAATTCAGTTCCCTCGGGAACAAATGAAACCTATTTTGGGAGGAAAAATCTATGAAGAAAAGAATTTTAGCAGCTCTGGTTGCATCTGCTGCAGTTCTGTCCTTTGCTGGCTGCTCCAGCAACAACGAGTCCAGCACACCTGCTTCTGATGCAGGCTCCAGCACACCTGCTTCCGATGCAGGCGATTCCAGCACACCTGCTTCTGATGCAGGCGACTCCAGCACACCCGCTGCTGACGCAGTTGAGCTGAAGGACGACGGCGAGACCCTTTCTATCCTTACATGGGAAGAGAACTCTGATACCGTAAAGATGGTTGAGTTCTTCCTTAAGGAAAAGGGCTACGATGCAAGCAAGGTTACCATCGTTCCTGTTGGCCAGAAGGGTGAGAACGCTCGTGACGGTTACAAGCAGTACCTGAAGGGCGAAGATGACGCTGACCTGATGGTTTACGATGCTGACTGGGTTGCTGACTACATCAACGATGACAACCTGACCGCTCCGTATTCTGCAATCGGTCTTAGCCCGAGCGACTTCTCTGAAGCATTCAGCTACACCCTGTCTTGGGGCACAAGCGATGCTGGCGTATTCAAGGCAGCTTCTTTCCAGGCTACCCCCGGCGGCTTCGTTTACAGAGCTGACCTCGCTAAGGAGTACCTCGGTGTAACAACACCTGAGGAGATGCAGGAAAAGGTTAAGGATTGGGATACATTCCAGGCTACCGGTGCTACCCTCTATGAGGCTTCCGGCGGAAAGACCTCTCTGCAGGCAACTGAGGGTGGTCTGTGGCAGGTATTCCAGGCTAACAGAACTCAGCCTTGGGTAGTTGACGGCAAGCTCGTTATGGATACTGCTGAAGACTTCTATGATATCGCTAAGTCCATGAAGGACAACAACTCCCTCGCAGGCGTTCCTCAGTGGGATCAGGCATGGTACAATGCTGTTATGGACGGCACCGCTCTTGGTGACTTCGTTCCTACATGGGGTCTGACCACCACCGGCGGCGGATCTATCCTTGAGAACTTCACCAACAAGGACGAAGAGCTCGGTAAGAACATGGCTATCTGCGAAGGTCCTTCCGGCTGGTTCTGGGGCGGTTCTTACTTCGGTGTTTCCAACAAGTGCGACAACAAGACCCTTGCTAAGGAATTCATCGAGTTCTACTGCAAGAACGCTGACTCCATGAAGGCTTATGCAGCTGAGACCGGCGACTTCATGAACAACAAGACTGTTATGTCTGAAGCTACCATCTCCAACAAGTACCTCAACGGTCAGAACCACTATGAGATCCTCGTTAAGGTTCTTGACAACCTCGACCTCAACGGCAAGATCACAAAGTATGACTCCGTAATCAAGGCTAAGTTCAACGATTCTGTAAACGGCTACCTTGACGGTACATACGCTACTAAGGAAGATGCTATCGCATTCTTCAAGGGTGAAGTTGCAACTGCTTACCCCGAGCTCATAATCGAGTAATTAGTTCTACCGGCAAATATCAAAACTAAATAATTAAATTGCAATATATTGCTTATGGACTTTATGTCCATAAGCATATATTGTGATTTTTTATCAAAAAATTCGAAAGGGTGTGCATCATGCAGGCAGCAACCGGAAGAAAACGCAGAATGGTAAGCTATGCAAAGTATGGCTATATATTTATCGCCCCATTTTTCATAGTTTATGCATTTTTCATGATTTATCCGCTCATCAATACCTTTCTCCTGAGTTTTAAGGAAAACGGTAGCGAACATCCGGAAGTATGGGTTGGTCTTCAGAATTATCAGTACCTGCTTTTTGGTGAATCTGGTAATTTTGCGGCTAATGCTGTTATGAATAATTTCTGGACTTCCTTAGGCAATACGTTGATCCTCTGGGCAGGAAACTTCCTCGTTCAGATCGTTCTTTCACTTCTCTTGGCTGTATGGTTCTCAGATGCGAGAGTCAAGATCAAGGGAACAGGTTTCTTTAAGGTAGTAATGTATTTGCCCAATATCATTACAGCAGCTTCCGTAGCAGGTATGTTCATGATGCTGTTTGCTAATAACAAGTACGGTGCAATCAACTCTCTGCTTCTTAATCTTGAAGTAATTCTTAAGCCTATTCCATTTATCAATGATGTTTGGATCTCACGGATCCTTGTTATGCTTATCCAGTCTTGGATGTGGTTTGGTAATACAATGCTTCTGCTGCTTTCTGGTATCTTCGGTATTGATCCGTCTATCTATGAGGCGGCTGAGATCGATGGTTCCAGCGGAGCAAACACATTCTTTAAAATTACGATGCCTATTCTGAAGCCGATATTCATTTATGTGTTCATCACATCTATGATCGGTGGTCTTCAGATGTTCGATATTCCTTACCTGTTACATGAAGGTACCACGGTAAGACCTGCACTTAAGACCAGTGCGGTATTTATCTACGAGAATTTCCATACAGTCGATAACTACGGATACTCCGCAGCTGCTTCGATGATTTTGTTTGCTCTTACTGCTGCTTTGGGTATGTTCGTTTATAGATTCAATACGGATTCCTCTGCGCCGGCAAAGAAGCGCAAGGCAAAGTAAGGGGGCAGAATAATGGCTGATTCATACAATTTTTCCACAAAAGCTTATAGGAGAAAGGTTAAAACTCAATCTATAATCAGATTTATAGTTTGTGTTCTTCTCACTATCATCTGCCTGCTTCCTCTTTACATTATCCTGATCAACTCAACTAGGGAAAGTGGTGAAATAATTAAGAACGGCATATCATTACTGCCGGGCACAAGTTTCTTTGATAATTTCGCTCACCTTAATGACCCTGAGTACGCACACGGCGTTTACTATCGTACATTCAACCTGCTGATAGGTTACAGAAACAGCTTGATAATTGCGGGTTCTACCACGATCCTCACTGTTTTCTTCTCAGCAATGACTGCTTATGGTCTGACTGTATTTGATTTCAAGGGCAAGAAGTTTGCAACCACATTTATCCTTATGGTTATGATGGTTCCTACTCAGGTTGTATCAACAGGTTTCTTGGAGTTCATGGCTTCAATAAAGCTTCTGAACAACTATATTCCTTTGATTTTCCCTGCAATTGCAGCTCCTCCAACGGTATTCTTCATGCTTCAGTACATGAAGTCCTCTTTCCCGCTTGATATCGTTGAAGCGGCAAGAATTGACGGATGCAGCGAATTCAGAACATTCCTGCAGATCGCTCTTCCTATTTTCAAGCCGGCATTCGCAGTTCAGGCTATATTTGCTTTCGTAGCAAACTGGAACAACTACTATACACCTACCATGATCCTCGTAAATGGTGATCCCAATATGAGAACAATGCCTATGATGGTAGGCGGTATCATGGGTCTGAGTACTACAACTGACTATGGTGTTCAGAACCTCGCGGTTATTCTCTCTATTGTTCCTATTGTTATCATTTATCTGCTCCTTTCCAAGTTCATCATCAAGGGCGTTGCTCTTGGCGCTGTAAAGGGCTGATTGCTGAAAAAATTATCCTCCGCTTGGCGGGGGCTAATAAGGGATATGGGCGCAAACCCGCATTACACAAGGAATTGTAGTGCCGCATAACCAACGCAGACCATACCCTAACTAATACCAAGGACGCTTTTCACTGAAAGGCGTCCTTTTTCTATATATAAATATAGTATAGACATTCGGCAAACCAGAAATCGAATAACAAAAAGGGAGAGTTTTTTCAAGCTCTCCCTTTTTGCTAATAAATCTGCCTGTTGCTCATTTTATAGCATAAGCATTTGTTAATAAATAACAAAGATTTCGTCACCACGCACAAAACGCAGACAAAATATTTAGTATTATAGCTGAAATTTGTTTGCCTCATAATATACCAAAACAATCTAAAAAGGAGACTATCATGTTGAACATTCTCTATAACACCAAATCGCCACGCTGCAATTCCAGTAAGTGCTTTGCCTATTGGGACGGGAAATGCTCTGCTTTGGTAAGCAGCAGCTTTAAGGGCGGCTGCCCGTTCTTCAAAGATAAGGAAGCGAAAGCAGCAGAAGATTTGCGCTGCAAGGACAGGGTTGAAAAGTGGAAAGCAGCTTAGAAGAAATAAATCCGCAACAATTCCTATCTTTCAGAAAGGCGATGATTATTATGAACGCAATATTCCAAATGCTAAATCCGAGCAATACGCTGACGGTCAACCGCCTGCTGGCTCACGCAATAGGACTGTCAGAGGCAGCGGTTTACGCCGCCCTCATATCGAAATGCAGCTACTACGAGCGTAACGGTATGCTCGATGATGACGGCTGGTTCTACTCGACCGTTCCCGACCTCGAAGCAAGCACCGCTCTTTCTGAGTATCAGCAGAAACGCTGCATAAAGAATCTGGTGGACGCCGGGCTTATCGAAAGCAAGAACCGTGGACTTCCCGCCAAGCGCTGTTTTCGCATAATCGAGGATATAGAACTTATCTCAAACCTTATTTCACAGGGCGAAAAGAAACAGATGTCCATAAAGCCTGCTGCGGCTCTGTCCTATGAGAAGAAGCGTAAGAATAAGGCTGAAAACGAAGCGCCGCCTCCTTGCTCCGAAAAAACTCCGGAGCAAGAAATCCCTGACGAGCCTATCCCAGATAACTCCGGTGCTTGCTCCGAACATTCTCCGGAGCAGGGTGTCAAGGAACTTCCGGTACTGCTCCCCACAAACTTCGGTGCTAGTTCCGAAAAATTCGATTTTCCCTCATTATATAAATCTAAAGCTAATAAATCCATAGTTAATAATCATCTATCAATCAATCCTTACGACAGCGATGATGGGATTGATAGGAATGATTCATCAATTCCGGATTTGAGTTTCTCCGATGAACGTTCGGACTACCTGGACATTATCCGTGATAACATATCCTACGATTATCTGCTTGAAAGCAGTCCGACGCAGAAAGGCAGGATAAACGAAATCGTCGGGATAATGCTCGACGTGGTATGCTCCACCAAAAAGTATATCCGTGTGAACGGCGAGGACTTCCCGCAGAGCGTTGTAAAGTCGCAGTTCCTCAAACTGGACAGCAGCCACATTGAGTATGTGATTACGGCGCTAGACAAGAACACAAGCGATGTGCGCAATATCAGGGCGTATCTCATAACGGCTCTGTATAACGCTCCACTGACGATCGATAGCTTCTATTCGGCAATGGTCAATCACGATATGTACGGCAGTAAATGAGGGTGCTGGCAACAGCACGGAAAGGACATTTTATGAACATAATCGCAATCTACAACCACAAGGGCGGTGTCGGAAAGACAACAACGGCTATCAACCTCGCAAATGAGCTTGCCGAGCGTGGCAAGGTGCTTGTAATCGACTTTGACGGACAGGCTAACAGCTCACGCTTCTTCGCCGAGCCGAAGGCAGGTCTTGAAACAGCCCTGATAAAGCGAAACTGCCTGCCTACCGTGGCGAGAAGCTCCACACGCTACCCGAACATCGACATACTTACAGCAACTGCTGCGCTCAACTTTGTGGCGGCGCAGTTTGAACAGCTTCCCGATGACATTCAGACCGCAAACGTGCGGAAGGTTCTGACTTTCGACAGCGGCTATGAATACGCAGTCCTCGATCTGCCGCCGGCTCTGACAAAGCTGACAGAAAAGGTAATCACGCTCTCCGACAGCGTATTCGTTCCCATTGAGCTTGGAACATTCGCAATTCAGGGCATTCCTGCTGTAACAGGAGCGCTCGCAAACTGCAATGCCAGATTCGGCGGCTGTATCGTGAACAAGTTTGATAAGGAAAATCCTGCCGATATAGAACTGCTGGAATATCTCAAATGCACACTCGGAAACAAGGTGCTGAACACCACCATTCCTTTCAGCCGTGTTATCAAAAACTCGTTCAGTTACAAGCTGACTGCAAAGGAATATATGAAGCGGACGGCAGCGGCGCAGGCTTACGAAGATTTGGCGGCAGAAATCATTGAAAGGCTTGGTGATGAATAATGGGCAGAAAATTACAGCTTGACAGCGCAATAGCAGCGGACATTCAGACCGTCAATGCCGACAGCTACATAGACAGCCTAAAAATGATAGACATTGAAAATATCGAGCCGAACCGGAACAATTTCTATGAAAATTCCGAAATAGAGGCTCTGGCGGACGATATAGAGCGGCAGGGCTTAATGACGGCTCTAGTGGTTTCCGAACACAACGGCAAGTATGAGCTTATCAGCGGACACAGACGGCTTGCCGCTATCAAGTCCCTTATCGCAGACGGGCGCAGGAGAAGCGGCAAAGTCCCCTGTTTCATCAAGGGCGCAAAGCCGAATACCGAAACCGAACTTGACCTCATAATGCTGAACGCAACTCAGCGCAAGTATTCGGACGCAGATACCATGCGTGAATATGAGGAACTGACACGGATTTTCAAGGAACTTGAAGCCGCCGGAAAGCCTGTCAAGGGCAGAATAAGGGATAAGATTGCAGACGCACTCAATGTATCTCCGGCGCAGGTCGGAAAGCTTGATAACATCAAGCACAACGCTATCCCCGATGTGGAGCAGGCGGTAAAATCCGGAGATATGTCGATTTCGACAGCCAACGAGGTGGCGAAGCTGGCTCCCGAAAAGCAGCAGGAAATAATCTCTGAAAAGCCGCAGATTTCCCATAAGGAGGTCAAGGAAATTCAGCGGCAGGAAAACACCTCCGCTGACGCTGTTCCCGAAACTGACGAGGAAGAAGATGAGGACGAAACAGAAGATGAAGATACATCGTCTGAACCGCCTGTCGTTCTTTCCCGTGAGGAATCCGAAGCCCTTTCAAAATACATCGAGGATCTTCTCATTCTGGCAAGGGGCGAGGATTTCAAGGTGCTGCGGAAACTGGCTGACAGACTCTGACTTTCGGAAATGTGCTATTTATAGCACAAAGCCGACTTGACATAATATCAGTATTGGGTGTATAATAGAATTAAGCAACAGGGCTTGTGTGAAAGGAGCAGAATATGGCTTTACTGACGACAGGTTTCAGCGCATTGGGCATTGAGGAAGTCGAGTGGGGAGAGTTCATTACCGCTTGGTCAATAAGGTATATGGACGAACTCAAAAACAAGCAGTATCACAAGGACTTCAACCCCAAGTTTACCGATGTCCTGAATTGGGCGTTTGCTCACAGGGATATAGTTTGGGACACTCCCTTTGCAGAACAGGAAAAGATGATGATTGCAGACGGAGTTCTGACCGAGAGCGACATCAGAGAGATTGCTTGATAAATAACAATTGAATATTAGCTTTAAGCGGAGAATGTAAAAAGTTCTCCGCTTTTTTGCGTTTAGGGGTGATTTTATGATAAACAAGCTGACGGGAGAGCCGATTTCAGAGGAAATGCAAAGCGTTCTGAAAAGGCTTGCTGCTAATGAAACCGTTCCGGAAAGCGAAATCTACGCACTAAAGGAAATCAGGGAAGCTAATTCCTGTATAAGCAACAGCGTTCCAACGATAGAACTGAACAATCGTTCCGGTATTCAGTTGGGCGTGTTTAACAGATTGCAGAATATGGGCAGCGCCGTTATCGAAGATAATGGCGCTGTTTCTTTTACGGGAGAAATCCACTGTGGGCGAAGATTGGATATTGTAATCGGTCTGCCTGCGTCGGGTAAGTCCTCGGCGCTTGTCGAGCCTATATCTGAGATGTATAAGTCAAGGGTTATCGACAGCGACGAAGCCAAAAAGCTGCTGCCTGAATACAATGACGGTTGGGGCGCAGGTGTAGTTCACAAGGAGAGCCAGCGTATTTCGGAGCAGCAGTTAATGACCGCCCTAGACAAAGGCGAGAACATAACCTATCCCCGTGTTGGCGGTGACAGCACAGAGCTTCTCAATATTGCGGCTATTGCAAAAAAGTACGGCTATTCCGTTTACGTCCATTTCAATGAACTTGATAGGAATAAGGCTCTCGGACGAATGATAAACCGCTTTCTTGAAACAGGACGGTACATCAAGCCCGAACTGATAATAAAGTACGGCAACGACATCAGCAATACATACGAACAGGCGAAGAAAGCCACTACGCTTGTGGACGGATTTTCCAAATGGAGCAACGATGTTCCGTTCGGCAGCCGCCCGAAGCTGCTGGAATACAGCGCTTCCTGCGAGGATATGGTCAGGGCTTTCAAGCCTACCCTGTCAGAACGTCTGGAGGAAAGCGAAAGCAAATGCCGCATACTCCGAGCCAAAATAGACGAAGTGAATGATGTTTTCCGCAAAAATCCCGAACTTTAACGGGAATATGTGAAAAAACGTGATGAGCTGCGGGCAGGAAAAAAGCTGACCGACAAGACCTTTACGATAAAGAAATCCACACCGCCAAAGCACTAAATGTGCTATTTATAGCACCAAATCAGAATAGGAGGTAATAATATGGCTGATGAAGTCGGCTCTGCTGCATTGCAGTCGGGGCAAAAAATCATTGAGGTGAGCGCCGAGCTGATAAAGCTCCTCGCTCCCCTCCTTGAAAAAATGCTGAAAGAACTGTACCACAATTCAGTTGAAAGCATTAACCAAATCGGAGGCAATATTGCCGCAAGAATGGCGAAAGGTTCGGTCACGAACAACGAGCTTCTGTATGAAGCTAACAAGGCAGAATGCGGCATTTCCACGACTAGCAATATTCTTTCCTCAGACGTAAAAGCGTTTGTGGCGAAAGCAAAGGAGTACAAAATCCCTGTTGCGGTCGTGGGCAAGGGAGATAAGCAGACTATCGAATTCCTCGACCGTGACAAGGGCATTGTAAACCAGATTACGCAGGAGATAATGCAGGAACGGCTGAAAGAAGCGCCGCAGAGCGTTAAGTGTTTCAATATAAGCGCCAACAATGTAACCGCTATGAAATCCGCCTTTGAGGAACAGGGGTTAAGCTGCCAGTTTATGAAAGCGGCAGATGGAAAGATAAAATGCGTCTATCCCGCTGAAAACGCTGAGCAGGTCGCCGTTGTCAAGGAAGATTACAAGCGTGTTCACGGCGAGATTTCAGACAACCTGGATATTCGTTCAGACGAAAAAGTTATCGTCATTGCCGATGACAAGCTCGGAAAATCCTTTGAGTATTCGCCCGTGAATAAGGCGCAGACGATGGATATGCTGCGGGAGCAGTTCGGCTATTCTAAAGCAAAGGCAGATTTGGCGGCGAATAAAATCTGCCGCGACCTCAAGCTGGACAAGGATAAGTTCCTCGCTCATACGGAGCAGTACGACAATCTCAATTCTCTGAAAACGAATATCCGCTATCCCAGCGACGACCTTACCCTGCGGGATATGCGGTTTAATTCCGTCAATTTCAAGGACGGCGGCACGACGCATATTTTCATTTCAAATGGAGATAAGACTGCCGCCCTCACTCCGGAGAAAATGACCGAAACAGAGATGAAGAACATCTGCACCAACCGACTCGGAATGACGGAATATCAGGCTGAAAAGGCTGTTGCGAAGTCCCAGAAAACCGACCGGCAGGTCAAGTCCAAAATCGAAGAACGCACGGTCGGCAAGGACGGAGTTTCGCAGAGCGTAGGCATTGAGAGAACCTCGCAGAATGGCTTTACACTAACGCTCGGGAACAAATCCAAGACTTACAATTTCAGCACGATAAACGTTGCGGACAAAATATCCAGAGATTTTAATATTCCGAAAGAAAACTCTGCTCACATAATCGACAAGGCAAAAAAGCAGAGCGTTCTCCAGAATAAAATCCAGAATTCACTGAAAAAGCAGCCTGCTTCTCCGACCGTTCCGAAGCCAAAACTCAGCGAAAGTACTGTCATGATGAAGTGGAATGAGGTCGCAGACAGTATTGACAGGCTTTTATCGCAGAAAAAGTACATCACCGAACGTGACATAAACGAGCGTATACGGGGCGCAAAATGGACTTCCGATAACTCGAATGACCCACAACAGGTTGAGAGAGCCGAGAAAATCCTTGCTAAATACGGTATAAACAGCGCTGCTGAAAGCGCCGAGCCTGTTAAAGGACCTGCCGCCAGTCCCGAACAGGTCAAAGCTCCCGTTGAAAAGCACGATTTCACCATTACCGACGAACATCTTGGCGAGGGCGGTCAGAAAGCCAAATTTGCCGCCAACATCGCCGCTGTCAGAACTCTGAAAGCAATCGAAGGCGAAAACCGCCTTGCCACTCCGGAGGAGCAGACAGTTCTTTCAAAGTATGTCGGATGGGGCGGTCTGGCGCAGGCTTTTGACGAGAACAACAGTTCCTGGACGAGCGAGCACAAGGAACTTGTGGAAACGCTGACCGAGGACGAATACACCGCCGCCAAAGGCACGGTACTGAACGCACATTACACCTCGCCTACCGTAATTAACGGAATTTACAAGGGACTTACGGCTCTTGACTTCAGCGGCGGCAATATACTGGAGCCTGCTATGGGTGTAGGTAACTTTTTCGGTGTTATGCCGGAGAAAATGCGCAAGGAAAGCCGCCTGCACGGTGTTGAACTTGACAGCATAACCGGACGTATCGCAAAGCAGCTCTATCAGACTGCGGATATTCAGATAAAGGGATATGAGGAAACTACTTTCTCCGACAACTACTTTGACGCTGCTATCGGCAACGTTCCTTTCGGAAATTACGGGGTATTCGACAAGCGGTACAACAAGGAGAATTTCCTGATACACGACTACTTCTTCGCAAAAACGCTGGATAAGGTAGCGCCGAACGGCATTGTAGCTTTTGTTACAACAAAGGGTACTCTGGATAAGCAGAACCCGAAAGTCCGTGAATACCTTGCGAAACGTGCCGACCTTGTGGGCGCTATCCGTCTGCCGAACAACGCTTTCAAGGCGAATGCCGGCACGGAGGTAACGGCAGATATAATCTTCCTGCAGAAACGTGAAAAAATGGCGGTTGAACTTCCTGACTGGTGCTATGTCGGAAGAAATCATGACGGGATTCCGGTAAACAACTATTTTCTGGATCACCCCGAAATGATACTTGGCACTATGAAACAGGGCATTGAATTTTCCATGTACGGCAAAGCAAGCGAAACAGCCTGCGTTCCTATCGAGGGCGCTGACCTTTCCGAACAGCTTGAAAAGGCTGTGAACAATCTCAAACTGACCAACGCTATCCAGAAGCGGACGCAGGAAACTGAGAAAAAAGCCGGAATTATCCCTGCTGTCGAAGATGTCCGCAATTTCACCTTTGCCGAGGTTGACGGAAAGATGTATTTCCGTGAAAACAACATCATGACAGAGGTAACGGAATCCGGCAAGAAAGCCGAGCGCATAAAGGGGCTGAACGAACTCCGCACCACATTCCGTGAAATGCTCTCCGCACAGGAAAGAAACTGCTCCGATACGGAACTGAAATCTTTGCAGGATAGGCTGAACACGCAGTATGACAGCTTTGTAAAGAATAATGGGTACATAAACGACAGCAGTAATTCGCAGGTTTTCAGCCGTGACGATGATTACAACTCCCTCTGCGCTCTGGAAATTATCGACGAGGAAAACAAGACAGTCGAGAAGTCAGATTTCTTCACCAAGCGCACGGTAAAGTTCACCGCTGAAATTACTCATGTGGATACTCCGCAGGAGGCAATGCAGGTTTCCGTTGATACTATGGGTAAAATGGATATTCCGTATATGGCAAAGCTCTGCGGTCGTGAACCACAGGATATTGTAGATGTGCTGAAAGCTGACAACCTGATATACCTCAATCCGCTGAAATCAGACGAAAACGACCCGCTTGTCGGCTGGGAGGAAACCTCTGAATACCTGTCGGGGAATGTCCGTGAAAAGCTGCGCACCGCTGAACTATACGCAAGGGATAATCCCAATTTTCAGCGTAATGTTTCGGCTCTGACGGAAGTTATTCCTCCAAAGCTGGAAGCAGGAGATATTACCGCCCGTATCGGTGTTTCATGGGTAGATGTTGAGGACTATCAGCATTTCCTTGAAGATTACGCAAAGGCAAGATTTTACGAGCCTATGCGCAGAACAGTCACCGGCGAGTACAAAATTGAAAACAAGAATTGGGATACCTCTGCTGCCGCAACGCAGATTTACGGAACAGCCCGTATGCCGGCAAAGACTATCTTTGAAAATCTGCTCAACAATCGGGATATTGTCGTCAGGGACAAGATAACCGATGTTGACGGAAAGGAGCATTACGAAATAAACAAGAAGCAGACTGATTTGGCGCAGGATAAGGCTCTGAAAATGAAAGAAGCCTTTAAGCGCTGGCTCTGGGAGAAGCCGGAGCGCCGTGAAAAGTACGTTGAACGGTATAACAACCTGTTCAACTGCATTGTCGGGCGCAAGTTTGACGGCTCACATCAGACGTTCCCCGGAATGTCGCCGTCCATAAGGTTGAAACCTCATCAGCTTGACGCAGTTATGAGAGCGAAATTCGGCGGCAATACGCTCCTGGCTCACTGTGTTGGCGCTGGTAAATCCTTTGAAATGGTGGCGGCGACAATGGAAAAGAAGCGGCTCGGTCTGATTAACAAAGCCTGCGTTGTCGTTCCGAAGCACCTTGTGGGGCAGATGGCGAACGAGTGGCTGCGCCTTTATCCGCAGGCAAAAATCCTGACCGCAAATGAAAAGGATTTCGATAAAGACCACCGCCAAAAGTTTATAGGCAGATGCTGTACGGGCGACTATGACGCAGTTATCATGTCCTATGAGCAGTTTGAGAAAATCCCCATGTCTATGGAGTACCGCAAAAATTTCATTCAGCGTGAAATAGACGCTATGCAAAGCGGTATTGACGAATTAAGCGGCGATTACCGCACACGCTCAAACAACCGCAGTTCCGGAACTGGAGGGAGGAAAGCCGCAGACCATCGTTGCCCGTCCGAACGATGAACAGAAAGCGTATATGCAGGTTCTTGCCGAGCGCTCCGAAGCAATTCACAGCGGAGCTGTGGATCCGTCAGAGGATAATATGCTGAAAATCACGGGAGAAGCACGTCTGCTCGGTCTGGACGCGCGGTGCGTAATACCAAATGCTGAAAACTACCCCGACAGCAAGGTAAATCTCTGTATCGACAAGATTATGGAGATATACGACCGCACTTCTGCTGAAAAGGGAGTGCAGGCTGTGTTCTGTGATATTGCCGTTAATTCTGATGACGGGAAGTTCTCCGTTTACGACTATATCAAACAGGAACTTACACAGCGTGGAATTCCCGAAAGCGAGATTTGCACCGCCGGCGACGCAGCGACACAGAAGCAGCGCAACGAAATGTACGCACAGCTCCGTTCCGGCTCAAAGCGTATCGTCCTCGCAAGCACAAGCAAAATGGGAACGGGCGCTAATATTCAGACAAAACTGGCGGCGCTGCATAATCTTGATATACCCTGGAAGCCCTCGGATGTTGAACCTACTAAACGGAACAAGTGGCAACCGATAATTCGACAAATGGCTTCAAAGCCGAAAAAACCTCTCGTATCTTATGAGAGGTTTTTCTTTTGTTACGACAATCACCTTTCCGAATGCGTGAAAGGATGATTTTAGGCAGACTGCATATATTGTAATTATAACTAAATCCATTGGCTAGAATTTGTCCATTTTGTGGTATTGACAAATAATCAAAAGGTAAAGTATAATATTATTACAGTAACCGTAATAGTGGAGGAAATGCTTTGAGGGATAATGTTAATGGAGGCGCACTTACCGAGGTGACCTTTTACATATTGATTTCCCTGTATCAACCCAGACACGGGTATTCAATTATGCAATATATAGAAGAAAAAACACAAGGGCGGCTTGCTCTTGGAGCAGGGACGCTATATGGAGCATTAAATGCCCTTTGTGAAAAGGGGTGGATTTCTGTATATGGACAATCTGATGGCAGGAAGAAAGAATTCTTAATAACCCCGCTTGGAAAGGAAATAGCACAGAAAGAGCTTTGTAGGTTGAAAGAACTTACACGCTTTGCATCTGAAATTATAGGAGGAGAGTAATGAAAAAATATCGTTTCTTTGGAAGTCTTTTGGATACGCAAGAAAAGTGGTTGAATAAAATGGCATCTCAAGGATTTAGACTTGTTCGTGTCAATAAACTACTTTATGAATTTGAAGCCTGCTCCCCGAACGAGGTACAGTATTGCGTAGAATTCATTGGCGAAAAATCACACAAAAATGCCGAGGACTACCGTTGTTTTCTTGAAGAACTTGGATATAAGGTCTTTTATAAAAATATAAATCTCAACTACTCAATAGGCAAAGTGAGGGTTCGTCCTTGGGCTGAAAAAGGTGGACGAATTGCAACCAACGGAACAACATATAATCGTGAGTTACTCATTGTTGAAAAGATGAATGACGGCAAGCCATTTGAAATCCACACCTCAAAGGAAGATTTAATTCGGTACTATGGAACGCTGCGAAATCCTTGGCTTTGCTTTCTTGCTATTTTTGGAGCGTTAGGATTTGTATTCAAATCGCTAACTTTTGGTGCTTTTGCAGTTGCGGCACTCTTTCCTGTGATTTTGTATCAGTCGAAGATTGCAAAAGTTAAAAAGTCTTTACGGTATGAGGAGTGATTGATATGCGTATGTCAGTGAAGCCTAAAGGCGTAAGTGGAGTTATTTTCTTGGTATTAGCTATCGTAGTAGGAGTTGTTGTTGCTTATTCATCGGGAGTATCACACAGCCGCAGTGCGACTAGAGTTGGATATATTGGAAACAACGGTTGGGACAGTTGGTCCGGAACTTATGAGCTTATAGATGGAAAAATGAGTAGGACGCTTCACATTAACGGCAACAAATACATAAAAATAGACACCAAAACAGAAAGTGGCGTATTATCTGTGGAGATAAAGGATACAGCAGGAAATGTCATATTTTCAAAAAGCGATATTGGTACAGCTTCGCAAAGTATATCCGTTGACGGAAATATTGTTGTTACAATTTCCGCCGATAAGCACAGCGGGAGTTTTGCGATAGGCTAAACCTTGATATTAGCCTAAACCATTTAAGTCTGCTTTTCCATAATAGTATTTATATAATAAGACGGTGAGCCAAACCCACCGTCTTTCTTTGTTTCTTGAGAATAATCTGCTCAACTAACAAGCCCCTGAAAAGTGAAAAAGCAAATGCTTTTGGAGAGCGCTCACTCCCACGGCTTATTGTACTCCCTATAAGCCTCCAAGCTGGATTTCACCGCTTCAGTCACCCGGTTGAGCATATACTGCTTGTAAGCTGCCGCTAAAATCTGATTGCGTTCTTCGTCGCAGAGGTCAACATAATCCTCCCACGCATTCTCCCATTTTGAGAACTTTTCAAAGTAGCGGAACAGCGAACCGAGAACGCTTGAAACCTCATCTTCGCCGTTATAAAAATCATAGTCCTCGCATATCTCTTGGAACAGATGATTGATGAAGGACAGCTTTTCGTAATCCTTATCCTTGACAAGCTGCGCCAAAAACTCTGCGGCGCTGTCGGACAACCCCGTAAACTCGCACACGGTTTTCATCTTTCCCTTTTGGGCAGTTGTGTTCGTTCTGCCGATAAGGTAGTCTGCGTTCACATTCAGCACATTGGCAATCCTTGCAAGTATCTCAATATCCGGCATACGCTTGTCGTTCTCATAGTAGCCGAGTGTGCTTTTTGAAATGCCGACCATATCTGCGAACTGCTCAATCGTGTAGCCGTTCTCCTTGCGGAGTTCCCTCAATCTTTTTCCAAACACCTGTTCGCAGGTGTTTTTTGCTTGTTCAACCATAGAAATCCTCCTCATATCGTTATCAAAAATACTATATTTGTGGAAAAGCAAACATTTTACCACAAACAGCTTGACAGGTTAACCTTGAAATGGTATAATCACATTACCGCCCACGATAGTCGCTGTTTACACTATACTACCACAATCATCGGTATATGTCAAGCGGTATTTCATATCTGAAAGAAAAAATTTTCTTTTCAGTTTTGCAATCATCTTATTCTTTCGGAAAGGAGGACTTACCTATGATAACCTACGAACGATTTTGGACAACCTTGTATTGTAAAGACCTCACAACCTATGTACTAATCAACAAGCACCACATAAGCAGCAGTACAATCAACCGTCTGCGACATAATAAACCTATCAGCACGGAAACTATTGACAAGCTCTGCAAAGCGCTGGATTGCGATGTCGATGATATTATCAAGTACACAGACAGCGAGCAAGAGGCGTAGAGGCAGTATGCTCAAAAGCTTGACTATACCACATACTTGGTTTGATTGAGTGTATGCTCCGCCTGTTGACTATACCACGGACTTGGCTTGATTGAGTGTATGCTTGACTTATCGACTACAACGAACTTTTAACAGAAAACGGGCATACTCAATCAACCGACTATACAGCAGACCCAACCGGGAAACCAAACAGGGCATTTTGCCCGATAAGCTGAATTATCAGCTTGACAACGGCGGTAATTAAGGTGGCAAAAGCGAGGGGTTTTAGGGGAATTTCTCCCCTAACGCAGTCCTATTTTGTTAATCTCTGATTGACAAAATAGGTAATGCGTTATACCTATTCTGCGGCGGCTTTCAAATGTGTTAGATACAACGAAAAAAAATAGCCGAAACAGCGACTACAACCGCTTTCTACGGCTTTGAGAAAAGGAGTGTGAGATATGAGTAACGATGTAAAAGCCCTGTCAATTTCTCTCCGTTCGGACGACGGGTGCATTGAACACAACAACCGAGATTTCTTCACAGACAATGTGGATAAATCCCGAACGCCGAACAATATAACATACATAAAGCGTGACATTCGTGAGCTGTATCACGAGCTTTTTGATGAAGCTCTTGCAGAGTATAACGCAAAGCAAAACCGCCCTGACCGACAAATTCCCGACTACTACGAACACATCAGAAAGGGAAAAAAGGAAAAACTATTTCAAGAGATAATCGTGATGTTCGGCAATTCCGAGAACTGCGGCGTTGGCTCAGAGAATTGGGAAACCGCCGTTAAGCTGCTTGACGAGTATATGCGTGAATTTGAAAAACGCAATCCAAACCTCAAGGTATTCAACGCCGTAATGCACCTTGATGAAGCAACTCCGCACCTACACATAAATTTCGTTCCGGTGTGTTATGGTCAGAAGCAAGGCTTGTCCACAAGGGTGTCAATGAAACGAGCAATTCAGCAAATGGGTTTTACGGCGAGCGGTAAAAAAGAAACCGAAGCAATTTTATGGGGCAGCTCCGAGCGAGCAAAGCTGACGGAAATCCTCAACAACCACAATATCGTGCGGCAGGTTGTCGGAGCATTTCACGACCATAAGTCTGTCGAGGAATACAAGAAGTATGCTCAAACTCTCGGAAATGCGAATGCTCATATCAATGCTCTGAAAAAGGAGAACCCTGTTGATTTGAGCAGCACCGATGTGGGTGAAATCCTAAACCAAAATGACTTTCTGCGTGATACTGTTACAAAGCAGAAAAATGAAATATCGCAGTTAAAGGCAAGGGCAACCGCTCAATTTGTGCCGATTGAGATTTACAATGACGAGAAGCGGCAGTACATAATCGAGCAGTTACAGCGTGTGAATTGTCCCTTTGTTGAGGAGGTTAACTCAATCTATATCCCCGAATATTACGAACCCTCTGTGAAGAAAGCGCTTGCTGCATTCAAACCGATGAATGAACAAACTTACCGTGAACGGTTGAAATTCTTTATTGACCGACTTATATATTCTGCAACCGATTTCGAGGATTTCCTCAAGTTGTTAGAGAAATACAATTATGAGGTGCGCCGAGGTAAGTATATTGCGATTAAGCCGCCGTATGCTAAAAGACCGTTTCGTCTGAAATCGCTGGGAGCAGATTATTCGGAGAATGCCCTTAAAAAGAGAATTGAGGACAGGCACAAAATTTCCGACAGCTTTTTGCAAGATGAATACGCCGCAAGCAGAATTGAGAAGCCTTTTTATTCTACCATTAACGCAAGCATAACCCTTGTGCGAAAGTTTGAGATTACCCCTGTAAAGTGGAACAAGCAACAGCCCTATGATTTTATGAACGACCTTACAATCGGACGGTTGCTGTACTGCCTTAATACCATTACGTAGCTGAACATAAAAAGCCGTGAACAGCTTTATGAGATAGCTGCCAACTTGCGGGAGAAAGCAGAGAACGGCGGCGATGATATTGACCTGAAAACACAGCTTTCACAAATTGAGAATGTGATACGCACTTACGAGGAAATCGTTGAGGGCAATTATATAGATAACCTTATTCGTGCCGAACGGGAGCGCAGAGAAGCAGAGCAGAAAAAAGAAAATTCTCCCGAACAGCCTAAACCAACGCAAACCACAAACAAGAAACACAACAGAAGATAACGGAGGTAACTTATGCGATACAAAAAGAAAAATCTCAAAATCGTTGTCGTGCCGCATTACAGCGGCTCTGTGAAAACTACCGAGGTTTTCAGAAAGGTGATAGCCGAACAGATTGAGAAGAAACTCAACAAATCCGAAAAGAAAAATA
>JAGAJA010000033.1 GCA_017829075.1 Oscillospiraceae bacterium
ATGGGTCCTATCGGCTCTCCTCTCGCTAAGGTAGGCGTTGAGCTGACCGACTCTATCTACGTTGTTCTCAACATGAACATCATGACCCGTATGGGCGCTGACGCTTTCAAGAACCTCGGCGACACCTCCAACGACTTCGTTCGCGGTCTGCACAGCAAGGCTGATGTTGATCCCGAAAACAGATACATCGTTCAGTTCCCGCAGGACAACACTATCTGGTCTATCAACTCCGCTTACGGCGGAAACGTTCTCCTCGGCAAGAAGTGCTTCGCACTGCGTATCGCTTCCTATCAGGGCAAGAACGAGGGCTGGATGGCTGAGCATATGCTTATCCTCGGCGTTAAGAAGCCTGACGGCGATGTTAAGTACATCACCGCTGCATTCCCCTCTGCCTGCGGCAAGACCAACCTCGCAATGCTCATTCCTCCCGCTGTTTACAAGGAGCAGGGCTACGAGGTATTCACAGTAGGTGATGATATCGCTTGGATGAAGCCCGGCGAGGACGGCAGACTTTACGCTATCAACCCTGAGAACGGCTTCTTCGGCGTAGCTCCCGGCACAAACGCTAAGTCCAACTACAACGCACTTGCTTCTACTCAGAAGAACACCATCTTCACCAACGTTGCTCTGAACAACGCAGACAACACCGTTTGGTGGGAAGGTCTTGACAAGAATCCGCCGGTTGATGCAACCGAGTGGAAGGGCGATAAGGTAAACGGTGTAGAATTCACCTCCGTTATGGGCGCTGACGGCAAGCCCCAGAAGCTTGCTCACCCGAACTCCAGATTTACCGCTCCGGCTGTAAACTGCCCCTGCGTATCTCCTGAGTTCAACAACCCGAAGGGCGTTCCGGTAACCGCTATGATCTTCGGCGGCAGACGTGCTTCCACCACTCCGCTGGTATATCAGTCCTTCGACTGGGTACACGGCACATATATCGGCTCCGCTGTTTCCTCTGAGACAACTGCGGCTGCCACCGGTGCAGTAGGCGTTCTCCGTCACGATCCTATGGCTATGAAGCCGTTCATCGGTTACAACGTTGGCGATTACTGGGCACACTGGCTCGAAATGGGCGAGAAGCTCGGCGACAAGGCTCCTAAGATCTTCAATGTAAACTGGTTCAAGCAGGACGAGAACGGCAACTTCATCTGGCCGGGATTTGGCGACAACATGAGAGTTCTCGACTGGATCATCAAGCGCTGCGAGGGCAAGGTTGACGCTGTTGAAACTCCTATCGGCTACCTGCCTAAGAAGGGCGACATCAACCTCAAGGGCATCGAGGACGAGGTTACCTCCGAAATCGAGGACAAGCTTCTCGAAGTTGACGTTGACCTCTGGAAGAAGGAGATCGCTGGTATGCGTGAGTATTATACTGACCTCAGCAACGGCGGCGCTCACATTCCGCAGGCTCTGTATGATCAGCTCGATAAGATTGAGGCTAGACTCAACAAGGCTTAATTGCTTAACTGCATAATAATTTCCCCCGTTCCTAGGAACGGGGGATTATGTGTTATTCGGATTTATTCAAGGTATAGCGTGTAGTCGCCTATCGTGACGGAAGCAAGATCGTTCACATTTATCGGCTTGTCTAGCAAAACACTGTGGAATTCGCGGTCGCCTTTGTATTCAGAGGATGCCGTGATACCGTAATTCTTCACCTCTGTGCCGTCCTTGAAGCGATAGATGAGCGGGTCAGATCTCATCGGCAAATGCTCGATTCTCTCGCCGGGCTGGGTGTACCATTGAATGTTCAGCGGCGTAATTACAACATCTTCAAGAAAATAGCGGTAGTTGTCGTGGGTTATCTCAACGTTGGGCGAAACGGCTATGCGGTCAGTGTTCATAAAGTCCAGCGGCAGGGACAGCACCACGGGTTCGTCCAGTTCCAGCTCCCACCATGAGTGGTCGCTTGCGAACATTATAAAGGTGTTGAATTCAAGCTCCAGAACCATATCCTTACTGAGAAAACCGTCTTGGTAGTAATATGCGTCTGTTCTGGTACAATCCACCCCGTTATCGTTGATAGTTTCATATGGCATGGAGAGAGGGTATCCGAAACCATCTGAGAAATTGCAGCCGGGCTTCATGAAATCAAAAGTAAGGTGCAGCCCCGGCTTTTTTCCCTCCTTACTGTACTTGCTGTAATACTCCTCCAGAACCTCGTCATCAACGGTGAGATTGTACATTATCATCACCACGTTGCTGTCTGCGATAGCCCCGGTAAATGTCACAGTTCCATATCCAAAATCCACGGTCTGGTCGAGGCTTATTCCCATTTCGGACAAGTCCGCAGTTATGACCTGATTTTCAATACCTGTATCAACATATCCGGCATTGTCCTGCGCTCTCTGGGAATAGAATCCCTCGAACAGCCGCGAGAAGTCCCACCCGGTAGAAGCTCCCACAGCGGTAACTCCCACCGAAACAGCCGTCACCGCCGCAGCCGCGATAATAATAGGCTTGCGGAATGCGCGCCTTTTCGTGGTTTCTGTGAATTCTCTAGGAACGGCTTCCTCCCTGCGGGAAAGCACCTCCCGAAGCAGCTCGTCATCGGTTTTCGGCGGGGTGATATTGTCGAAAAGCTCGGTATATTTTGATTTCATAACTATTCCTCCTCTGTCAGCAGTTTTTTCAGCCGCCTGCGCCCTCTCGACAACCGGGAGGTCACCGCAGTTACGCTGATGTCCAGCATTTGCGCTATCTCCTTTGCCGAATAGCCCTCGTAGTAGAACAGGTGTATCACCGCGCCGTATTCCGGGGGCAGTGACTTTATCAGCGGCAGAAGCTCGCTTTCTGCGGTGGGTTCGGCTGGAATATCGGCGTTATCGTCCGGGTATTCCAGCGGCTCGCCGTGGGTGCGGCGGTATTTCAGGAGATTTTTCGAGAGATTGACGGCTACCCGGATAAGCCAGCGCTTGCAGTCCTCGTCCGTTGGGAAGTCCCCAGAGAAGTTCATCAGCCGTACAAACGTGTCCTGGCATACGTCCTCGGCGTCCGCGCGGCTTCGCAGATAGCTGAACGCCACCCGATGCAGCATTGTGTGGTACAGCCGGACGTATTTCTCGACGTTCTGGTCTGTCATGCTCTCCCTCCTTTTTTGATGTGAAAGACGTCTTTCGTATATATAACAAATAAACCGGAGGATTTGTCACCGCAGCGCAAAAAATCCGCCGGGCAAAACCACCCTCATCTTTTGGAGTGCGGTTTTGCCCGGCGGGTCGAATGCGGTTTTTAAAGCCGAACTGAGGCGTTACCTATAAGCTCA
Organism: Oscillospiraceae bacterium; assembly: GCA_017829075.1. The sequence goes on from JAGAJA010000033.1 coordinate 3,266, forward strand.
TCACTCTGCGTAGTCGGACAAATCAATTTCAGTCCCCGTTATATCGTCAGTTCCCTTCAGCGTTACCCGGTCAAGGGTGCACAATGCGGCGGTGGAGCTGCGGTCGTCTACAAGGTCAAACAGATGCACGGTCGCGGTACCGTCAAAATTGTGCTGTACATCGAAATACTGCGGTGTGTAGTTGTTGTCCTCCTGATAGTATTTCAGCACGATATCATGAAGCTGCTCGTCGGTGTAAAACTTAAACTCATCATATCCCAGTGGGGAAACATATGTGAAATTCTGGCTTCTTCCGTTCCCCCAAGTCAAGGTGAAGGAGTCCTCCGTTTTATTGGAAATAACTACCCCCTCGCTGTTGTCCGCAGAGCCTTGATGGAAATTCACAAACCCCTCTGAGCGGCTCATCACTTCATAATTGAAGCCGATCCCGACACCCATGTTAAAGGACAATGTATCGCCGCTGGTGCCGTCCTCGTTGAAGAAATAGTATGATTCATTATCGCAGTTCCATGTTCCCGGCTTAAAGTAGTTACCGATCTCTTTCTCAATGTCCTCCAGCGTCTTTCCTGGCAAATAGGTGAGGTGATCTGTCCTGCCGAAGTCCCACGTCAGCATGATCTCGCTGTCGGAGATGACCTGCGCTGACGCCGGAGATTGATCGTCTGCCGAGAATATGTGGAACATCAGCGTACCGCTGTCTGGGTCTATGACTTCGTATTCGAACGGCTGACCGAGATTGGAGTCGAAGTCCATCATACTTCCGCCGTGCTCGCCGAATTGATAGAAATAGTACTCGCTGCACTGCCAGATCCCCGGCTTAAAGAATGCGTCAGACTCACCCTCAGATGAGGTTTCGGGGGTTTCAGGGGGTTCTGAGGCGGTGGTCTGCTCCGTAGTCTGCGGCGTGGTAGTCACCTCAGATTTTGGCGTTTCAGAGGACTGCGCAGGCGGTTCCTGCTCCGTAACGTCAGAATTTACCGTGCTGGTGGAATTTGTCGGCTCTGACGAACCTGCGGCGCTCTCCACCGAACCGGAATTGCACGCGGTGAAGAGAAAAACCATGGCAAGAATTATTGCAGTATTCTTTTTCATTGCGTTTTGTCCTTTCTCCATCAAGCAATATTATTTGATTTACTGTGTATAAACAAAAAAACGCCGTCCTAAAAGGGTATCTCCTTTCGGCAGATCATAAACTGCTTTATCGGCGGTGCCCTAAAGGACAGCGGAATGATATTACACTGAAAAATCAGAAATCAATATCGTTTACAGCGGAGTTAGCAAGCTGAAGCTCTTTCTTAGGAATTCTCTTCAGCGGAGAGTATACGAACTTCTTGCAGGAATCATAGGCTTTTACGTCGCCCATCTTCGAGCATTTGATCTTGTCACCCTCACCGGCAGTCCCCAGCTCACAGTATTTACAGGAGGGCTTGATATTGTTGCCGAACAGCTTTTTCTTTGCCATAAAAAATTCCTCCAATCATTACAACAAGGCTTGACAATGGTTATCCGGTTTTCTGACACCGCGCCGTAACGCATGAGTGCAGAACGCTTTTTCGCGTTGAGCGGCAAAAAGCAATTCCGGAAGTCATTTATCTTATTCTATTATATCACAGCTTCCGGAAAATGTCTACAATAATTAAGAAAATTTGCGTTTAATTTTCTGTGGACGGTTTTGTGTATTATGACTAAAAGCTTCTGTACACTTGTCAGTCGCAAAGCAATTATTTTCCAAATAACATATTGCAAAAACGAACAGTTTGTGGTACAATAAATCTGTACATCTATCTGAAAGCATATTTCCACGGAGGAATTATATAATGTATAAATACGAAACTCATCTTCATACAAAAGAGGGAAGCGCCTGCGCCAGCGCTCCCGCCGCAGATATGGCAAGGGCGCATAAGGCGGCGGGCTATGACGGGATTTTCGTGACTGACCATTTCTTTAATGCAAACACGGCAGTTCCCCGCGACCTGCCGTGGGAGGAGCGGATAGACCGCTTTTTCCTCGGATATGAGCGGGCAAAGGCTGTCGGGGACGAGATCGGACTGAAAGTATGGTTCGGGTTTGAATACACAGTGTACAACGCAGATCTCCTGATCTACAACATGAGCAAGGAGTGGATGAAAGCCAACGAACAGCTCCTTATGCACACAGATGAGCGGGAGTGCTTTCGCACTATACGGGAGAGCGGCGGCTTTATAGTCCACGCGCACCCGTTCCGCTACGACCCGTATATACACCACATCAGCCTTTATCCCAACGATGTGGACGCAGTGGAGGTCATAAACGCCAGCCACGACCCCAGAAAAATGTACAACGAACGCGCAAAGCTGTATGCTGACAGCTACGGTCTGATAAAGACAGGAGGCTCTGACAGCCATCATCTGGACAAGCTTTTCGGAGGAGGCATTGACGTGCCGGAGCCTATAAACTGCCCGGAGGATTATCTCAGGCTTTTAAGGGAGGGTAAGGTTTACCCAAGGGAAAGGACATTAAAATAAAAACATCTATGAACGACACTTCACACCTGTTTCTTGCCAAAAGAGAGAACAACCCCAACCGGGATTTCATTATCATGAACACCCGGCAGGCGAAGCATTTCCCCTCCGACCCGGAAAGCTCGCTGGAGCTTATGGAGGAGCTTGGACGCAAACTCGCGCAGGACGGCAGAGCCGAAAAAAGCACCGTTGTCATTGCCTTTGCGGAAACTGCGACAGCTATCGGCGCGGTGGTTTCAGGGTTCTTTCACGACTGCTTTTTCGTGACGACCACAAGAGAGGCTCTGCCGGACTGGGTTACTTCCATTTCCTTTGAGGAAAGCCACAGCCACGCGAAACGGCACTCTCTGTGTATCCGGGACGAGGACTTGTTCCGCAGGGCGGCGCAGGTCATTCTTGTGGACGATGAATTCACCACCGGTAACACCGCCATAGGACTTAAAAACGCGCTGGACGGCTGTCTTGCGCCGGGGTGCAGAGTATATGCGGCGGCTCTGGCGGCTTCTAAGGAAAGCATTGAGAATTTCAATAACGCAGGAATTATCCCGGTTTCTCTTGCGAAGCTTGAGGACATGACAAACCGCGCCGTTCCGGAGAAATTCTCCCCGGACAGGAATGTACAGCCGAGGGAATTCGGAGAAATTCTGCGCCGGAATGCTATTTTTGACCCGCGGCTGGGAGTGCCTGCGGACAGCTATCTTTCAGAGGTGCGGAAATTCTGTGGGCAGTTAGCGGAAAGCTTTTCCGGAAATACCGAGCAGACTGTGGAGATAATCGGCACGGAAGAATTCTGCTATCCCCCGCTGCTGCTTGGGAAAAAGCTTTCAGAGAAATATAAACGTGTGGTAGTCCACAGCGTCACCAGAAGTCCCATGCTTCCGTATGACAGTGGGCGCGAGGGCTTTGCTCAGCCCGCTCCGGGGGAATACCCCATTGTGAACCGCACGGCGCTGACAAGCCTTTACGACCCGGAAAGAACGGTGTATCTCTACAATACGCAGCCCTGCGACATCAGCATAATATTTACGGACGTGCAGACCCCGGACGAAGACGCGCTTCGGGCATTGTGCGGCGCTGCCGGGGGCAGAGAGGTCAGGGTGATATGCTTTGGCGGAAAGAAGCTGCCCACCTCCTACCGTCCGGAGGACGTTCAGCTCCTGCTGACGGATATCACCGGGAAGCTTCCGCCGCTTGCCGCAAAGGAGCGGGAGCCGCTTATCCAGAGCGGTATACATTACAGCGAGCTTCTTCCTGCGGAATATGAGCCGTCTCCTGCGTATTTCAGAGAGTACGAAAACGGGCTGAGGCTCTGGGCAAAGGCTAACGCGCAGGCAGTCCAGACCGTCGCAGAGGCGATATGGGCGGAAAAAGGCAGGCGCGCGGTACTTGTTTCGCTGGCGAGGGCGGGAACTCCTGCGGGAGTGCTGATAAAACGGTATATCCGTAAGAAGTACGGCGTATCTCTGCCGCATTATTCCATTTCGATTATTGTAGGCAGGGGGATCGACCGCCGTGCCATGGAATACATTCTGGCGCGGCATTCCGCAGACGGTATCCAGTTCATAGACGGCTGGACGGGTAAGGGAATGATCACCAGAACCCTCCGCACCGCGCTGGAGCAGTTTCCGCTGTATGAGTACGGGATAGGCAGGGAAAAGCTGCCGAAGCTGTGCGAGATCGCTGTGCTTGCTGACCCGGCGGGGCTGTGCAGGCTGTGCGGTACTCACGAGGATCTGTTTATCCCCTGCGCCTGCCTTAACAGCGTGGTTTCCGGACTTTTCAGCCGTACTGTGCTGAAAGAGGGAGTGATCCAGCCGGAGGAGTTCCACGGAGCAGCTTATTTCGGGGAACTTGCCGGGCTTGACCGGACGTATGAGTTCATCGAAGCCGTGGAGCGGGAAATGAGCTATGACCGGACGAAGCTGCCGGAGCAGATATCCGGCGCGGGTCTTGCTGAAACTCAGGAGATCGCCGCCGCATTCGGAGTGAACGATATAAAGCTTGTAAAGCCGGGAATAGGCGAAACCACACGGGTGCTGCTGCGGCGCATTCCGGAGCTTATCCTGCTCAGGGACATAAACAGCCCCCTCACCCGGCATATCGCGGAGCTTGCGCAGGAAAAGGGAGTTCCTGTGCGTGAATATCCGCTGAGGAACTACAAAGCCTGCGGAATAATTAAGGTAATGGACAATGTTTGACCCGATAATTTTCACCGACCTTGACGGAACGCTGATATTCTCCGCCTCCAAAAAGCTGCCGGGGGATATCGTATGCGAATACAAGGACGGCGCGGAGATAAGCTGCATTACTGCGAAGCAGTCGCGGCTGCTGCCGCGACTTTCGGGAGTGATCCCGGTGACTACCCGAAGCATTGAGCAGTACCGGAGAATACGCTTCCCGGAGGGCTTCCAGCCGGAATACGCGCTCACGGACAACGGCGGAACACTGCTCATTAACGGCGAGCCGGACAGGGAATGGACGGAAAATTCGCTGCGGCTGGCGGAGGAATGCTCATCAGAGCTGGAGCAGTGCCGCCGGATAATGGAGCAAGACAGCCGCCGCAGCTTTGAAATACGCATGGTGGACGGAATGTTCCTGTTCACGAAATCCGATTGCCCCGAAAAGTCGCTGGAAATGCTGAGGGAAGCTGCGGGAGATAAAGTACGCTGCTTTTCCACAGGCGCGAAGATATACGCTCTGCCGGCGAAGCTGGACAAGGGAACGGCGGCGAAACGGCTCGTGCAGCGGCTCTCTCCGTGCAGCAGGATAGTCTGCGCCGGGGACAGCCTTATGGACGTTCCGCTGCTGAATATCGCGGATATTGCAGTGTTTCCGGAGGACATAAGTGAGCAAATCCGCGCTGCGGAAAAGGTCGGATACCGCCGGGAACGTTTCCCGGAATATGTGACGGAATATTTTTGCATACTGCGCGGAATTAATACAGAGGTTTAAAAATGACGCTTATTTTCAGCAATCACAAATTTCAATACGAGATAGAGCGGCTGTTCAGGAGCTTCTTTCCTCCGATGGAATTAAAGCTGTCCACCGATACCGCTGACGCGCAGGGGGACTATTGCCTGACAGAATGCGCTGAGGACGGAAACAGCGTAACGCTGTCTGTACAGCTTTCCTGCGATGGGAAAAGTTATTCCATGAGCCGCACAGTTCCGGCTTCAACTCCGGACAAGGAGCAGGAGCGGGAAATTTCCGTGCTGCTGTACAAGGCGCTGAGGGAATATACCGGGCGGGATCTGCCCTGGGGAATTCTCACCGGAGTGCGCCCGGTCAAGGTGCTGTCGAAGCTGACGGACGCGCAGGCGCTGCAAAGCCTGCTGGTGAGCAGCAGAAAGCTCCAGCTCGCCCGGAGGATAGAACAGGTTCAGAAGCCGCTTGAGGACAGCATTCCTACAAACTCCTTCAGCCTTTATGTGTCAATACCCTTCTGCCCTACCCGGTGCAGCTATTGCAGCTTTGTGTCGCACTCGGTAAGTCAGGCGGCGGCAAGGCTGGACGAATATCTGCGGCGGGTGTGCGAGGAAATGAAGCAGCTTGCCACGATATCAAGGCATCTTGGGCTTATTCCGGATACGATATATTTCGGCGGAGGAACTCCCACGGTTCTTTCTGCGGAGCAGCTAAAACGGCTGTTTGCGGCGCTGGAATGTTTCGACCTGTCGCATATCCGGGAATTTACCGTTGAAGCCGGCAGACCGGATACAATAACCATAGAGAAACTTAAAGCTATAAAATCCGCAGGAGCAGGCAGGATCAGCGTAAATCCCCAGACGATGAATGACCAAGTGCTGAAAGCAATCGGCAGGGCGCATGACAGCTCACAGACCGAGCAGGCGTTCCTTATGGCGCGGGAGATAGGATTTGATGTGATCAACATGGATCTTATCGCAGGACTGCCCACGGACAATTTCGACAGCTTTGCGGCGAGCCTTGACGCGGTATGCGGACTGTCGCCGGAAAACATCACAGTCCACAGCCTGTCGCTGAAACGCGCGGCGGCGCTGTTCCGTGAAAATTCCGGGAATACCCCCGGAGAGGCGGAAAAGATGATAGACTATGCCCACAGCAAACTTGCGGAATGCGGCTATGTCCCCTACTATCTCTACCGCCAGAAAAACACCGCCGACAATCAGGAGAACACCGGATATGCAAAGCCCGGCTGCGAGAGCCTGTACAACACCTACATCATGGAGGAGCTTCAGACGATACTTGCGGTAGGTGCGGGAGCTTCCACAAAACTGGTTGACAGGAAGAACGGCAGAATAAAGCGGATAACTAACCATAAATACCCTTATGAATATTTAGACAGATTTACCGACATTCTGGAAAACAAGCGGGATATTTTTGGATTTTTCGTATAATTTATTATTTTGCCGCTCCTTTTTATTGACAAATGAGCAATTTTGTTGTATCATTGTAGTAAGGCTGCTGTATTATTCAGAAATGCTTCCGAGGTTTGTGGCGCTTTCGGAGCATAATGGCTGCCTTTTAATCTAGGAGGTATTTATTATGGATTCAAACGATAAGGTATTTGGTGTTCTTGGCTATTTTGGTCTTCTGTTCCTTGTTCCGCTGCTTGCAGGCAAGACAGAGTTCACACGTTTCCACGCTAATCAGGGTCTGGTGCTGTTCCTTGCAGAGGTAGTTCTCGGCATCGTTGTCGGAATCGTATCTGTTATTCTCGGATTTATTCCGATCATTGGCGCAATCATCGGCGGTATTTTAAGCGGCGCTCTCGGCATTGCTTCCGTCGTATTAATGATCATGGGCATTGTCAGCGCAGCACAGGGCGAAATGAAGCCCCTGCCCATCATCGGCGGCATCAAGATCATCAAGTAATTCATAGTACATAAACTCGCTGTATCAGCAGAGTAAAAAACGAGCTGCTTCTGACTTTCAGGGGCAGCTTTTTTCTTTAAATTACATTTTGCAACTATAATTTAAACGCATAATTGAGCTTAACATTTTGGGTATAGTTGTGTATACAATATATAAAATAGAAGTTTTTTCATTTATAAGGATAATTATATCAATTAACTCCACTCGGGTCAGGTGATATTGCTATATTATGCTTAATCACAAAATCAATAGTAATCCGCTCTGTTATGGTATGCCACATGCCGACAGCAGGATATGACGTCAATAGCTTTATATAATAACACAATGTTGACTTTTTCCTAAATTTGTGATATTATAATTATGATGAAAGATACAATTCAATCAACGGAGGTTTGGGGAAAATGAGCAAGCTGAAAAATGCCGGAATATATCTGGCTATTGCTTCAGTATCTGTAATTTTGGTACTCGCATGGGGCGGGTTTCAGAGAGACGCGTTTCTGATAGACGATAATAGGACGCAGTGGTTTCCGGTTATCGAAAAGGCATATGAGGATTTTTTTGAAACTGGAACTATGCCGTTCTATAATTTTTATCTTGAAAAAGGGCTTGCAATCGGTGAACCGGGATATTATAGCATAACAAACCCTTTTATGATGCTTGCATATCTTATTTCGCACTTTCTTCCTCTTGGTTTTTCGACTGTAACAGTCTATATATGCTTACAGACAATGCTAGGCAATCTGTTCTTTTACAAGCTGTGCCGCGAGATAAAGTGTAGTCATGCCGTTTCCGCCACTGCAACTGCGGCTTATTTTTCGTGCAGTGCATTTGTATCGCATTGTATCTGGTACTATGTTTTTGTGAATTATATGTTTGTCCCATTGCTGATTTGGGTATTTTTGAGATTACAGAATACCAGATTTGAATATGTTGGCTGCGGAATTGTTTTGGCTTTTGATTTACTAATGGGTAATGTGCAGTATACTTGCTATCACTATATTGTTTTCTGTCTGCTATGTGTAACATTGGTAATTTTTAAAAAGATCAGATACATAAAGATAATGCTGTCTAACATTGCTGTGGGGATAATACTCTCAATTCCATTCTTCTGTATGCTGATCAACTCGGCTGGTGGGTTTGATGAAACAGGCTTTCTTTCTCTTGAAATACCGTTGGGTGAATTATTGATTAAATCATTGGTTCCTATCCCTATAATCTGTCAGATAACAGGTTTGGAGTTTGGTGTTAATTCACCATATCCGAATTTGCTGCAATATATGGGAGGCATAACCTCATGTCTTGTAATATGTCTTGTTGTTGCCATATCAAGTAAAATTAAGCAGCTTCGCTCTCAAAAGAAAGAAAATGAAAAAATCAAGAGCAAAAAATCTGAGAGTTTTCTGTACAAGATATATCAATGGAGCGCGGAATGGTATAAGAGAGTTTGTGCTTCCGGATTTTATGGCATAACCACTGTGGGAATTGTTGTTTGTTTGATTTTCTTTGCTTTGACTCTTAACAAAGGAACAGTGGCATATATCTTAAACTGCCTTCCTGTAATCAACCAATTCAGATATTTGTTCAAGGCATTGTTTGTCTTTATCCCGGTTTGCGCAGTATTATCAGCAATTGTTCTTTCTAAACAAAATGCAAGGATAAAAAAAGCAGTTGTCATTGTGAGCACTATGTTTTCATTAATAGGCGTGCTGAATAATTTTGTTGTTGTTAATTTTGACAATAGTTGGTATGATATCAGCCAATACGACAATTTCGAAGAGGAAAAGGAAACTGTGGATAAGTATAACACAGAAGCAGAAATCAATACCAAGGATTATAGAACAATATGCCTGTTCAGAAATCTATATAATGAGGACGGGAAAGTTTCTAATATAAACAATGAATTGTTCTTATATTACGAGAATATGACTAGAAATTTCCCAGCATATACTGATTCTTTCTCTCTTTGCGCCTATGAAATATCTACATCAACCGAGCGTTTGAAGCAGTTTGATAAGATATATCAAGAGGACGAATTATATACAACCTATGCAAATGGCGGAAAAGTCGACTTCTTTATTCAAAGCCTGACCGATTGTCCGCAGGAGCTGGAAGCTCAGCTTATTTCCAACAGCGTAAAATATATCCTTGTAGAGAACACCAACATCAAGTATTCTGATGGAGTTGACTACACATCTGAGATAGTTGAACTGTTTGAAAACCTCGAAAATGTAAGGGTTCTGAGAACTGGTCAGTACAGCCAAAAATACGATCTCATCGAACTGGACGGAGTAAACAGCCTTTGCGTTGACGAAAACGGCGGCTTCACTGAGCTGATTGATGATAACATGGATCTTCTTCATTTCGCGGCAGACGGATCGGAAAGCTACAAACTTTCATTTGCGTATGACAAGAACCTGAAAGCTTTTCTGACAAACGGCGGCGAGGAAACAATACTGGAGATAACCGAAGCGGAGGACGGAAACGCTGTTATCCGCACCAACGGAGTATCCGGAGAGGTTTATCTAACATACGACAGCGCGTTGTGTACGGCTGCGGTAGTTATGGAGATCGTGATAACCGCGGCGTTCATCGCTCTGATTGTGATACTGATATATCTCAGCATTAGAAAAAATAAGGAAGCATAAGGGCATGGTGGTACTATGAAAATTATTATTCCCATGACGGGATACGGCTCGCGGTTTGTCGCAGCGGGATATAAGGAGCTGAAGCCGTTCATCAGCGTTCAGGGTAAGCCCATTATCGAGTGGATAATACAGGGAATGTTCCCCGGCGAGAAGGATATTCTGTTCGTCTGCCGGGAGGAGCATCTTCGTACTATCGACGGCATGGAGGAGCGGCTGCGCTCTATCGCTCCCGGCTGTGAGATAGCAGCAATAAGCGACTGGGTGAAGAAAGGCCCGGTTTATGACGTTCTGCGAGTTTCCGACCTTATCGACGATAACGAACCTTGCATTATCAACTACTGCGATTTTTTCATGGAGTGGGACTGGCAGGGCTTCAAGCGCGATGTAACGAAGCGCGGCTGTGATGGGTGTGTGCCGTGTTATTCCGGATTTCACCCGCACCTGCTGATAGAGAAAAATCTCTACGCCTCATGCAAGGTAGATGAGGAGGAAAACCTGATCGAAATCCGAGAGAAATTCTCCTTTGAAAAAGACAAGCAGAAAGCCCGGCATTCTCCGGGAACCTATTATTTTAGAACTGGAGCATTGCTGAAAAAATACTGTACAATGCTGACCGAAAGCGATCAGGCGATAAACGGCGAATATTACGCCAGTCTGCCGTATAATTTCATGGTGGCTGACGGACTGAAAGTATGGGTGCCGGTGAACGTAAAACACTTCTGTCAGTGGGGAACTCCGGAGGATATGGCGGATTACCTTTTCTGGACTGAGTGTACGCGGAGGTTTTCAAAATGAATGTTCTTATTCCAATGGCGGGGGCGGGAAAGCGTTTTTCGGACGCCGGTTACACCATAAGCAAGCCGCTTATTCCCACTACCTCCCGATATGACGGCAGACAAAAGCCAATGGTGGTCTGCGCCGTGGACGATATCATCGCGCTTACCGGAAAACCTGACAGGCTGATATTTGTCGACCGCACCGATGAACCCTCGCAAATTCGGGACTCCATAAGATTCTATCTCCCAACGGCTGAGTTTATCGGAGTCGACCATCTCACCGAGGGGCAGGCGTGTACCTGCCTGTTGGCGAAGGGTCTTATAAATAACGACCAGCCTTTATTCATCGGCGGCTGCGACAACGGTATGGCGGCGGATAAGGAGCTGTTTAACAGACTTATGGACTGCTCTGACGTGCTTGTTTTTACATACCGCCACAATGACTGTGTTCTGAAAGCTCCAAACGCATACGGCTGGGTGATTGAAGACGAAAACGGCATTGTAAAAGACGTTTCCGTGAAAAAAGCCATTTCAGACGATCCGATGAACGATCACGCGATCGTCGCTTCCTTTGCGTTCAAGAAAGGCTCGGATTTTGTTGAATGCGCGGAGCAGATGATAGCGGCAGATGACCGGGTCAACAATGAATTCTATGTGGACAAAGTAATTCATTACTGCGTAAAAAACGGACTTAGGGTTCGGGTATTTGAAATATCAAGATACATCGGCTGGGGAACTCCGGAGGATTATGAGAACTACGAAAAAACGCTGAAATACTGGAGCGAATTCACCTCCGGAGAATTGTTCCTGCCTGAAAAATAATTTTTGCGAGGTCGTACATGACAGAAGAGATAAAAAAGGATAAAAGGCTCCTGATAATGATTATTTCGGCTGTTATATTGAAGCTTGTTGCAATGGGGCTGTTTTCTTCAGACTATCAGAACGAAATGTTTGAGCCGTTTATCGGCGACTGGATAGAGAGCTGGAAAAACGGCTTTGCCGACCCCTATCAGCGATATTATGACAGCGGCATGAGTATACGGTTTCCTTATCCGGCGGTAATGCTTATCGTTATGACTGTCGGAGGAGTTCTCTCCGGGCTGTTTCCCTCTGCCCCGCTTTTTATTCATAATATACTGTTCAAGCTCCCGCTGCTGATTTTTGATCTGATCTCGTTTGTATATCTGATGAAGATGTTCCCGAAACGCGGCAGGAAGTGCTGCGCAGTGTATCTGTTCTCGCCGATCACACTGTACTCGGTTTTCATGCACGGGCAGTTGGACATAATCCCTATGACGATACTTCTGGTATCTCTGTATTATCTCACCGACCGGAATGATACAAAAAGCTTTGTCATATCTTCTGTACTGTGCGGACTTTCACTGCTGGCTAAGCTGAATATCGCAGCGATAGTTCCGCTGGTGCTGATCTATATTCTGAAACGGCACGGCAGACTCAAAGCACTCATTTATGCTCTCATCATGTGTGTGGTGCTTATCACAGGGTTTGTTCCGTTTTATGGATCAGGATTTATCAATGGGGTCATCTTCAATTCCGAACAGAGTACACTGTTTTCTCTGAATCTGTCTTATGGCAATATTCAGCTTTATTTGTGCATATTTGCAATAGCCGCAATATATCTTTATGTGCTGTGCCTAAATATAATCAGCAGGGATCTGCTTTACGGCTTCTGCGGCATCATTTTTGCAGCGTTTCTGGCGTTGTGCGTCCCCATGCCGGGCTGGTATGTGTGGTTCGTGCCGTTTATGTCTGTTTTCCTGCTCAGTGTGAATTACCGCCGGGACAGCGTTATATGCAGCACGGTCTTTGATTTCTGCTACATTCTTTACATCATCTTTATGCACAGCAGGGAGGGAGTATGCGACCTGTATTTCCTCACAACAGACTGCGGCTTCCTGAAAATAAAAGACGAGCTGATAACAAACATTGGCTTTACCCTGCTCAATGTTTCTCTCGTTTTCATGGCATATATGATATTCAAGTTTGACATCAGCCGTAACGGGTATTATCGTTTCCACGACAGATCCTTTGTGATAGGAATATGTGGCGACAGCGGCTGTGGAAAATCCACGCTGCAAAACAGTCTGGCAAGCATTTTCAGGAAAAAGGACTTCCTCAGGATAGAGGGCGACGGCGACCATAAATGGGAACGCGGCGATAAAAACTGGGATCATTACACGCACCTTGATCCCAAAGCCAACTATCTTTATCGTCAGGCAATGGATATCTACAAGCTGAAAAACGGTCAGGACACAAGGCGGGTAGACTACGACCACACAACAGGAAAATTCACGCCAAGCGAGGTGGTACATCCCAGACGTTTCCTTTCTGTCAGCGGACTGCACACCTTTTATCTTCCCCAGCTCAGGGATATAATTGACCTGCATATCTATATGGAGGCTGAGGAGGAACTGCGGTGCCTGTGGAAAGTGGAGCGAGATTCCGGTGACAGGGGACATACAGCCGAAAACGTAATGAACCAGATAAAAGCGAGATACGAAGACTCCGAAAAATACATAGTCCCCCAGCGTGAATACGCCGATATAATTATCAGCTATTTCATTGATAGCAATGAACCGCTGTCAGTGGGAATGAAAATCCAGACCAATACAAAAATTGATATCGAGCCGATAATCGACGCGTTGCGGGAACACGGGATTACTATCGACTACCGGTTTTCAGACGATTTCCGCTGCCACATCACGGAATACAGACCCTCCGAGAACCCCGAAGCTGTCAGCGTTGATTTTGACGCTATCGCTTCGGATATAATCGAGTTCAGATATGATATAACAGGAGAAAAGCTGGATTGCAGCGATATTTGTGACGGAATACAGAAACTGTTTATCCTTAAGGCGATAAGCACGAAGTTTCTGGGAAATGACATCAGGACGAGAGGAAAATGATTGAAGCGGTAGTTTTTGACATTGACAATACCCTATACGATTACGAGACTTGTAATCAGGCAGGCAGTTCAGCCATGTCGCAGGCACTGTGCAGATACCGCCAGACAGATCCGGAGGAATTCCAGCGGCTTTTACGTCAGGCAAAAACGGATATCAAAAAAAATCTGGAAAATACCGCGGCTTGTCACAACCGTATGCTGTACGCTCAGCGGATATGCGAGCTTGCAGGAATAAGGAGCGCCTCGGCGGCTCTGGAGATGTATAACGCCTACTGGGACGCATTTCTGGGGCAAATGAAACTTTATGACGGTGTCAACGCGGTGTTTTCGTTCCTAAAAGCACGGAGAATAAAAATCGGATTCTGCACCGACCTCACTGCGAACATTCAGATGAGAAAGATCGTAAAGCTGGGGCTTGACGAAATTCCAGACGCGATAGTTACCAGCGAGGAATGCGGGAGGGAAAAACCGGATAAATCAATGTTCCTGTCTATTCTGAAAAAGCTGGAAACAGCGCCGGAAAGCTCTATAATGGTTGGCGATGACTATGAAAAGGACATCTGTGGCGCGAAAGCCTGCGGAATGAACGCGATACTTATGGGTAGGGCGCGCCGCGATTGTGACTGCGCGGCGGATTTTCCGGAGCTTCTGACGCTTTTGGCAAGGGGGATTTAACATAAAACTCAAATCAAAATTCAGCCTGCGGGAGATACTTAAGTTTCTGGTGGGCGGTGGAAGCGCCGTTCTGGTGGATTTTCTTGTATATAACCTGCTGCTTTTTCTGGGCGCTGAAACATGGGCGGCAAAAACCGTTTCCTATATTTCCGGCGCTGTGGTGGGATTTATCATCAACAAGTTCTGGACATTCAACAGCCCGGAATTCCACGGCTCGGAGATCGTGAAATACATTATTCTCTATGCTGTTTCCGCCGCTGCGAACGCTCTTGTAAACAGCGCGGTGATAGCATGGCTGGGGTGGAAGATATTTGCGTTTCTTGCGGCGACCGGCACAAGCACGATAATGAACTTTCTCGGTCAAAAATTCTTCGTTTTTCGCAGAAAGGATAGCAGTCAATGAGATTTTCAATAGTTGTTCCCTGCTATAATGAGGAGGAAAACATACCGCTTATTCTGGACAGATTTTCTCAATCGATAAAGGATAGAAGCGACATAGAAGTAATTCTCGTAAACAACGGCTCTACCGATAATTCAGAAGCAGTGCTTTCTGAACTGCTCCCCGGCTATCCCTTTGCAAGGTGCGTAAAGGTAGAAGTAAATCAAGGCTACGGCTTCGGCATTTTATCCGGTTTAAAGCAGACGGAGGGCGAATTCATCGGCTGGACTCACGCTGATATGCAGACTGATCCTGCGGACGTAATAAAAGCTGCGGATATCATCGCGCAGAACAACTTCGACAAAACGCTTTTTGTCAAGGGAAACCGCAAAGGGCGCAGTATTTTCGATGTTTTCTTCACGGTGGGAATGAGCTTTTACGAAAGCCTGTATCTCGGGCAGAGGCTGTGGGATATAAACGCTCAACCCAACCTGTTCAGCCGGAGCTTTTTTGAAAGCTGGGAGGATCCGCCCTATGATTTCTCGCTGGATCTGTATGCGCTGTATCTTGCGAGAAAGAAGCGGTGCCGGCTAATACGCTTTCCGGTACGGTTTCCGAAAAGAATTCACGGAAGCTCCAAATGGAACACCGGACTTGGCGCAAAGCGGAAATTCATCAAAAGGACGCTTGATTTCAGCAAGGCTTTGAAGAAAAGGGGTGTGCGCTGATGCAGTATATCTGCCACAGAATAAACAGGTTCGAGGAACTGGAAAACGTACCGGACGGCTGCGGAGTAGAGCTTGACCTGCGCGACGACTTAAACGGAAGCATTTATATCGAACACAACCCATTCACTCCGGGGCAGCGTTTTGAGGAGTATCTTAAGCATTATAACAAGGGTCTTATGATACTGAATATCAAAAGCGAACGCATCGAAGAGCCTGTCCTTGAGCTAATAAAAAAATACGGCGTAACGTCCTATTTCTTTCTAGACAGCTCGTTTCCGATGATATATCTTCTTTCGCAGAAAGGGATAACTCAAACCGCGCTGCGCTTTTCGGAATTCGAGGGGCTTGACACTGCCATAAAAATGGCTGGGCGTTGCGAATGGATCTGGGTGGACTGCTTCACCAAAATGCCATTGGATAAAGAAAGCTACGAGTTGATAAAGAGCTGTAACTACAAGATCTGCATTGTATCACCGGAGCTTCAAAGTCAGCCGGAAAAGCTGGAGGAATACGCAGGATATCTCACGGAAAACGGACTTATTCCGGACGCAGTGTGCACGAAATACTATAATATCGACAAGTGGAAGCGTTATTTGGGTGAGTAACCTCAGGAGGAAATGATGGACAATATAGAATACGGCAGTGAGCTTTCTCACATTTCGAAATGCTCCGGCTCTTTTACCGAACTTGTTCAGGCTGGCGGCGGAAATACTTCCGTAAAAATCGACGACCGGTATATGCTCATTAAAGCGTCAGGGTATCATCTTACGGAGGTCGCACCGGACAGCGGCTATTCGGTGGTGGATCATAAGCTTATCAGCGATATTTTTTCCGGTTCTGAGATTGACGATGCAGAGGAGCAGGAAATACTGAAAAAGGCTCTCTGCGAGGGTAAAAAGCCATCTATCGAAACCTTTCTCCACTCTATAACAAAAAAGTATACCATACACACTCACCCGCTTGCGGTTAGCGTTCTTGCCTCAAAAGCAGGAGGAATGGAGGAGCTGAAAAAGCTTTTCCCGCAGGCAGCAATGGTGGACTACGCTACCCCCGGAATAAAGCTCGCAAAGACCTATTACAAAGCAATGAAGCAGCAGGGAGTATCCGATGTGGTTTTCCTGAAAAATCACGGACTTATCGTGAGCGCGGACAGCGCAGAGGCTGCTCTCCGGCTGCAATATGATACGGTCACAAAAGTTATGGAGTATCTTCACATGGATACTGCCGGATTTGCGGATCAGATGAGGATATATAACGTAGTGTACGGCGCAGACCCGTCCCTGTCCGTCTGCCGGATAACAGCTCCCGATGTGGTAAAGGCGGCTTGCATCAGCGGCGGTCAGTGGGATTACAGGTATTCCCCGGACTGCATCGTGTACTGCGGAAACAAGTTCCTTGTGCTTAACGGCGGCGATGACATAGAAGAGAAGCTTCGCCGGCATATTGAGCAATACGGAATGCCGAAAATAATCGTGTCAGGAGATAATGTCTACGCTGCTGCGCCGAATGCTGCAAAATCCGCAGAGATAGGAGTGGTTCTGGATTTCACCGCAAAGCATTATCTGAAAAGCAGGACGGAGGGCTTTGACTGTGATATGCTTTCGGACAGCGAATGCAGCTTTCTGCTCAACTGGGATTCAGAGAAGTACAGAAGCGCTCTTGGCAGGTAATCTCGCCGTTTTTATATTAACATTAGTTATTTATTTTTAGTGGTGCAGCTTGTGTTTTTCTCTGATGTCAACAGCATATATTTCAAATCCGATAAGCTGTTCTGAACTGTGGCAGTTGAACGATTATTTCCGGGTGGAAATTCCGGTGATCGGAGATTATGAAGCGCTCAACGTAACCGTCAGAGTATTGGTGAGCAGCGGGCTTTCAAAGTCCTATGAGATCTGTCAAAGCAACAATGTGATCGGGTCAGGTCAGGTATCGGGAATGTCTACTGTTTCTTTCACCGGAGATGTAGAAAATGGCAAGCTCTCATTTGATATGTATATGCTGGATATATACGACGATGATATTGACGCTGACAAACAGATAAGTCCTGATGTCTGTCTTCAGGAAATCACTGTAAATCAGATAGAGAACTTCTGAATGCAGTACTTGCTTTCATTTTAGAAAACTGCTTAAACGAATAAAAACCTCTCCCGCAAGCTTCAAAACAGCTCCGGGAGAGGTTTCTCGTATGTATCAGTTTTTTCTGTTCATACTAATAACCGTTTGAACGAAGGAAAAGATTTGCTGAAAGACAGTACCGATATCTAGGAAAAGAAACGCAGGCGTACTGTATGTACGTCAAGTTTCTTTGACGACGATAGCGGTGCTGGATTTCTGCAAAGATTTCCTG
>JAGAJA010000034.1 GCA_017829075.1 Oscillospiraceae bacterium
GGGCTTAGTGGAATTATAATGTTCCTTTGCCATTGGTATTTCCTCCTTAATAGGTGATATCTGGTGTCCCCCATTGGGCGGGGGACGCCGTAATTTCAGTAATAATATTGTAACATCTTTCCGCGAAAAAATCAAGTAGTTTCGCAGAAAAAATGAGCTGAGAGTGCAAATTTATGCGGAATTAACCGTTCTGCTTGCGCTTGCTCATGATAGCCTCGGAAATGGACTTCGGAACCTCGATGTAGTGGCTCGGCTGCATTACATACTGGCCGCGACCCTGGGTCTTGGAACGAAGGTCATTGGAGTAACCGAACATCTCAGAAAGCGGAACAAATGCAGTAACCTGAACGGAACCATTTCTGGTCTCCTGGTTCTGGATCTGACCACGTCTGGAGTTGAGGTCGCCGATAACATTACCGATATAATCATCAGGAACGACAACGTCAACACGCATGATCGGCTCGAGGATTACGGAGTGAGCCTGTCTGAGGGCTTCCTTGATAGCCATAGAACCAGCGATCTTGAACGCCATTTCAGAGGAGTCAACTTCGTGATAAGAACCGTCGTACAGGGAAACCTTGATGTCAACTACAGGATAGCCTGCGAGGACACCGGCGTTAAGAGCGCCCTGGATACCTGCGTCAACAGCAGGAATGAACTCCTTCGGGATAGAGCCGCCGACAACGTCGTTGCTGAACTCGTAGCCCTTACCGGACTCGTTCGGCTCAACTCTGATCTTAACGTGACCGTACTGACCGGAACCACCGGACTGACGCTTGTACTTCATATCAACATCGGCATTGCCGGTGATGGTCTCCTTATAAGCAACCTGCGGAGCGCCGACATTAGCCTCAACCTTGAACTCACGGAGCAGTCTGTCAACGATGATATCGAGGTGAAGCTCACCCATACCAGCGATGATGGTCTGACCGGTCTCCTGGTTTGTCCAGGTCTTGAAGGTCGGGTCTTCTTCAGCAAGCTTTGCGAGAGCGATAGCCATCTTTTCCTGACCAGCCTTGGTCTTCGGCTCGATAGCCAGGTCGATAACCGGCTCCGGGAATTCCATGGACTCGAGGATTACAGGGTGGTTCTCATCGCAGAGAGTATCACCAGTGGTGGTGTACTTTGTACCAACTACGGCTGCGATATCACCGCACGGGCATGCGTCGATATCCTGTCTGTGGTTGGAGTGCATCTGAAGGATACGGCCCATACGCTCGTTCTTATCCTTGGTAGCATTGAGAACGGTTGTACCAGCCTCAACATAACCGGAGTAAACTCTGAAGAAGCAGAGCTTACCAACGAACGGGTCGGTAGCGATCTTGAATGCAAGAGCGGAGAACGGCTGATCGTCGCCAGCGTGTCTCTCAACTTCCTCGCCTGTCTCAGGGTCGATACCCTTGATAGAGGGGATATCGAGAGGAGACGGCATGTAGTCAACTACAGCGTCGAGGAGCTTCTGTACGCCCTTGTTTCTATAAGAAGTACCGCAGGTAACGGGAACGAACTTGTTCGCAATGGTGCCCTTTCTGATGGCAGCCTTGATCTCCTCAACGGTGAAGTCCTCACCCTCGGACTCGAAGTATCTCTCCATCAGCTCGTCGTCGAGCTCTGCAACCTTCTCGAGAAGGTTCTTTCTGTACTCCTTAGCCTTATCCAGCATATCGGCAGGGATCTCTTCAACACGCATATCCTTGCCCATATCATCGTAGTAAACGTCCGCATTCATCTCAATGAGGTCGATGATACCCTTGAAGTCCGCCTCAGAGCCGATAGGGAGCTGGATCGGAACAGCATTGCACTTGAGTCTGTCGTGCATCATCTGAACAACATTGTAGAAGTCTGCACCCATAATATCCATCTTGTTGACATAAGCCATTCTGGGTACATGGTATTCATCTGCCTGACGCCATACTGTTTCTGACTGAGGCTCTACGCCGCCCTTTGCACAGAAAACAGTTACGGATCCGTCAAGCACTCTCAGGGAACGCTGAACTTCAACTGTGAAGTCAACGTGACCAGGGGTGTCGATAATATTGATTCTATGGCCCTTCCAGAAAGCCGTGGTCGCAGCGGAGGTTATCGTAATACCTCTCTCCTGCTCCTGAGCCATCCAGTCCATCGTAGCAGTACCATCGTGTGTCTCACCGATCTTGTGGTTTACACCAGTATAGAACAGGATACGCTCGGTGGTGGTAGTCTTACCTGCGTCGATGTGCGCCATGATACCAATATTACGGGTCATTTCGAGAGATACGTCTCTTTTCATAAATTCCTCCGTAATTCTGGAATTACCCGGGGTTTTGCCCCCGGATAACTCATCTGTTTCTGATTACCACTTATAATGTGCGAAAGCCTTGTTAGCTTCAGCCATCTTATGAGTATCGTCACGCTTCTTGCAAGCGCCGCCCTGATTATTGAGTGCGTCAAGGATCTCGTTTGCAAGTCTTTCCTTCATTGTCTTCTCGTTACGCGCACGGCTGTAGGTGGTGATCCATCTCAGACCGAGTGTGCGTCTTCTCTCGGGGCGAACCTCCATAGGAACCTGGTAGGTTGCACCGCCGACACGGCGAGCCTTGACTTCGAGCTGCGGCATGATGTTCTCCATTGCCTCCTCGAAAGCTTCCAGAGCGTCCTTGCCGGTCTTCTCAGCAACGATCTCAAATGCGCCGTAAACGATCTTCTGGGCTACGCCCTTCTTTCCGTCGAGCATGATATTGTTTACCAGTCTTGTTACGAGCTCAGAGCCGTACACAGGATCCGGAAGAACTTCACGCTTCGGAACATTACCTCTTCTTGGCACTTTACTTCCCTCCTTCATACGAAATGAAAATCATAGGTACTCGAAAGCATAAGAGCCATACTTTTTAGTGTGGCTTGACCTTCCGCCGTCCAAACAGAGGCTATATCAAAATAATGCCTTGTCTGACAGCTATTAAGTCAGAAATTACGCTTTCTTTCCAGCCTTCGGACGCTTAGCACCGTACTTGGAGCGTCCCTGCATTCTCTTGTCTACACCCTGAGCGTCGAGTGTACCTCTGATGATGTGGTAACGCACACCAGGAAGGTCCTTAACACGGCCGCCACGGATCAGAACAACGGAGTGTTCCTGCAGTTTGTGTCCGATACCGGGAATATAAGCTGTAACTTCATAACCGTTAGAAAGCTTAACTCTGGCAACCTTTCTCATCGCGGAGTTCGGCTTCTTAGGGGTCTGAGTACGAACGGCTGTGCACACGCCTCTCTTCTGGGGAGAAGACTGGTCTACCTGCTGCTTACGCAGAGTGTTCATAGACTTCTGGAGTGCAGGAGCCTTGGATTTCTTTTCAGAAACCTCGCGTCCCTTGCGGACAAGCTGATTAAACGTTGGCATTATTTCACCTCCATTAAATTTTCGCACGATCATATTTTTCCGGTGTTACTCGAAAATATACTCACACGCATTTATAAATTATAAAGCAAAGAACGGTGTTTGTCAAGAGTTTCAGCGAAACTTTGTAGCAAACACCGTTACTTATCAATTAAGCACGCCGGTTTTTGTGCATTTTAACCAGCGTTATCCTCGGGTGCGGATTCAGCCTCTGCTGCGGCGGCAGCCTTTTCAGCCTCGCGCTCTTCGGCGTTGAGACCTGTACCAGCGGGAATGAGCTTACCGATGATGACGTTCTCCTTCAGACCGAGCAGCGGATCGATCTTGCCGCGGATAGCCGCGTCAGTGAGCACTCTGGTGGTCTCCTGGAAGGAAGCCGCAGACAGGAAGCTGTCCGTTGCCAGAGAAGCCTTTGTAATACCGAGCAGAACTGCTTCGCTCTCAGGCATTCTGAGTCCCACCTCGCCTGCGTCGATCCTTGCCTGGATCTCTTCGCAGACTGTGGTCAGCTCGTTTTTGCCGATGATAGAGCCGGGGAGCAGGAAGCTGTCGCCGGGGTCGGTAATGCGTATCTTTCTCATCATCTGGCGGACGATTACTTCGATATGCTTATCGTTGATATCAACACCCTGCAGACGGTAAACCTTCTGAACTTCGGCGATGATATAATTCTGAACTGCTTCCTCACCCTTAACCTCGAGTACGTCGTGCGGGTTGATGGAGCCTTCGGTCAGTGCGTCTCCGGCTGCAACTGTGTCGCCGTCGTAAACCTTGGGTCTGTAGCCGAACGGAACTGCATACGCTTCCTCGGTGCCGTCCTCCTGGGTGATTATAGCATGTCTTGTCTTCTTTATTTCTTCGTAGCGTACCTTACCGGCGACCTTGGTGATTATCGCAGCGTTCTTCGGGCGGCGGGACTCGAAAAGTTCCTCGACACGCGGAAGACCCTGTGTGATATCCTCGGCGGACGCGATACCACCGGTATGGAACGTTCTCATGGTAAGCTGTGTACCGGGCTCGCCGATGGACTGTGCAGCGATGATACCAACAGCCTCGCCGATGTTGATAAGCTGTCCGTTAGCCAGCGAAGCGCCGTAGCAGTGAGCGCAAACGCCGTTCTTCAGACCGCATGTGAGCACGGAGCGTACCTTTACCTTTTCAGCGCCGGTAGCAACTATCTTAGCCGCGTCCTGGTCGTTCATCAGCTTGTCTCTGGACACGAGCACGTTGCCGTCTGCGTCCTTGAAGTCCTCGGAGAGGTATCTGCCGGTCAGACGCTCTGAAAGCGGCTCGACCAGCTGATTGCCCTCGCGGATCTCGTAAACGTCGATGCCGTCTGTAGTGCCGCAGTCGTCCTCGCGAATGATCACCTCCTGAGATACGTCAACCAGACGTCTGGTAAGGTAACCAGAGTCGGCGGTTCTCAGCGCGGTATCTGCCAGACCCTTACGGGCGCCTCGAGAGGAGATGAAGTATTCCAGAATGTTAAGACCTTCACGGTAGTTGGCCCTGATAGGCATTTCGATGGTCGCACCGGAGGTGTTCGCGATAAGTCCGCGCATTCCGGCAAGCTGACGGATCTGGTTCTTAGAGCCTCGCGCTCCGGAGTCCGCCATCATATAGATGTTGTTGTACTTATCGAGGTTGTCGTTCAGCGCAGTACCAACATCTTCGGTAGCCTGGTTCCAGATGCTGATGAACTCTGCCTTTCTCTCGGAATCGGAGATAAAGCCGCGGTTGAACTGCTTGTTCAGCTTTGCTATCTTTGCGTCAGCGTCTGCGAGTATCTGAGCCTTCTGCGGCGGGATATCCGCGTCGCATACCGCAACGGTGATACCGGATCTGGTGGAGTACTTATAGCCCATCGCCTTTATCTTATCGAGCACCTGGGCGGTAGTAGCGGTTCCGTGGTTCTTCAGGCAGCGGTCGATTATCTTACCGAGCTGGCTCTTGCCGACCTTGAAGGATATCTCGTAGTCAAGCTGGTGCTCGGGGTCGGTTCTGTCAACGTAGCCGAGATCCTGCGGAATGTGTTCGTTGAATATGATACGTCCGACTGTAGCGGGAACGAGCTTGGTTATCTTGGTGTCGCCGAGATCCTTTGTAACTCTTACCTTGATAGCGGCGTGGATAGATATAACGCCGTCCTGGTAAGCCATGAGAGCCTCGTTGGCGTCGCGGAACACCTTGCCCTCGCCCTTTTCGCCGGGCTTGTCGAGAGTCA
Organism: Oscillospiraceae bacterium; assembly: GCA_017829075.1. The sequence goes on from JAGAJA010000034.1 coordinate 5,595, forward strand.
GGTAGTAGGAGCCAAGTACCATATCCTGGGTAGGAACGGTAACAGGGCGTCCGTCGGAGGGCTTCAGCAGGTTCTTAGCCGCCAGCATGAGCGTGCGGGCTTCTTCCTGAGCCTCAGCGGACAGCGGGAGATGAACTGCCATCTGGTCGCCGTCGAAGTCGGCGTTGAATGCAGTACAGCACAGCGGGTGCAGCTTGATAGCGCGTCCCTCAACGAGCACCGGCGAGAACGCCTGGATACCCAGTCTGTGCAGCGTAGGCGCACGGTTGAGCAGTACAGGGTGATCCTTGATAACGCACTCGAGGGAATCCCATACCTTGTCCTCTGCGCGCTCCACCATCTTCTTTGCCTGCTTGATGTTCTGCGCGCTGCCCTTGACTACGAGGTCGTTGAGCACGAACGGCTTGAACAGTTCCAGTGCCATCTCCTTAGGCAGACCGCACTGATCCATCTTAAGTTCAGGACCAACGACGATAACGGAACGTCCGGAGTAGTCAACACGCTTACCGAGCAGGTTCTGACGGAAACGTCCCTGCTTACCCTTTAACAGGTCGGAAAGGGACTTGAGCGGACGGTTGTTGGAACCGGTGTACGCCCTGCCGTGTCTGCCGTTGTCTATAAGTGCGTCTACAGCTTCCTGGAGCATGCGCTTCTCGTTTCTTACGATTATCTCCGGGGAGTGCATCTCGATCAGCTTTCTGAGACGGTTGTTTCTGTTTATTACGCGGCGGTACAGGTCGTTCAGGTCGGAAACGCCGTAGCGTCCGCCGTCCAGCTGTACCATCGGGCGGATATCCGGAGGAATTACCGGAACAGCGTCCATGATCATCCACTCAGGGCGGTGGTGGGACTGCAGGAATGCCTCAACAACGTCAAGGCGCTTGAGCAGCTTTACGCGCTTCTGACCCTGCTGTGTTGCGGCGAGTTCCTCTTTCAGTTCAGCGGAGAGCTTTTCGAGGTCTATTTCCTGGAGTAGCTCCTTGATAGCCTCTGCGCCCATGCCGGCCTTGAAGTCGCTGCCGTACTTGGTGCGGAAATTAGCGTATTCCTTTTCCTCCAGGAGCTGATTCTTGCTCAGTTCCTTGGCTTCGCCGGGGTCGGTCACGATGTACTTTGTGAAGTACAGAACTTCCTCCAGGCGCTTGGGGGAGATATCCAGCATCTGACCGATACGGGAGGGAGTACCCTTGAAGTACCAGATGTGGGAAACGGGGGCTGCAAGTTCGATGTGACCCATACGTTCACGTCTTACCTTAGCGCGTGTAACCTCAACGCCGCACTTTTCGCACACCTTTCCTCTGAAGCGAATGCGCTTGTACTTACCGCAGTTACACTCCCAGTCCTTCTGCGGACCAAAGATGCGCTCGCAGAACAGACCCTCTTTTTCCGGCTTCTGGGTACGATAGTTTATGGTTTCGGGACGAAGCACCTCGCCATACGACCATTCTCTGATCTGGTCGGGAGAGGCAAGTCCGATTTTCATTGACTCAAATGTCGTATTCAATATTTCTACCTCATTTCTCTATCAAAGCCTGCGGTGCGCCCCCGCGCATGAGCAGGGGCTTCACCGCCGGCAGGCTGTGTTCTTAACGGGATAGCCCGGCAGGATCACTCGTCCTCATCGAAATCAATAGACTCTCCGTCTGAGAAATCTTCCTTATAGTCATCGTCATTGTTGTAGAGGTCTTCCTCGTATACCGAATTGGATTCCCTGTTCAGGTCTTTCTCATCTACGACATCAAAGCCGCCGTCATTAAGCTCGTCATCAGAGGAAGCGTAGGTGAAGTCAAGGCTCTCGCCGGGATAGCCGCTCTCGTCTTCGTCCTCGTCGCCATCGTTTCTGAGGTCGACTACATCGCCGTTCTCGTCAAGCACTCTTACGTCAAGGCCAAGACCCTGAAGTTCTCTGATCATTACCTTGAACGACTCAGGAACGCCGGGCTTCGGAACTGGCTCGCCCTTGACGATAGCCTCGTAGGTCTTCTGACGGCCGATGAGGTCATCGGACTTGACTGTCAGTATCTCCTGCAGAGTATATGCAGCGCCGTAAGCCTCGAGAGCCCAAACCTCCATCTCACCGAAACGCTGGCCGCCGAACTGAGCCTTACCGCCCAGAGGCTGCTGTGTAACGAGTGAGTAAGGACCGGTGGAACGTGCGTGGATCTTATCGTCTACAAGGTGGTGCAGCTTGAGGTAGTACATATAGCCAACGGTTACGGGGCCGTCGAACTTTTCGCCGGTGCGTCCGTCGGTGAGCTGCGTCTTGCAGTCAGAGGTGAGGGGCAGCTTTGTGAAGTCGAGACCTGCGGAGTTGAGACCCAGCAGTTCAGGCTCCTTGCGGTCGCCGTCGGGCTTGCCCATATTGAATATGCGGTCAGCCTCCTCTGTAACCTTGCCGTTGTTGATAGATCTTGCCGCGTCATACAGTTCGCGGATATCCTGCTCGTGCGCGCCGTCGAATACCGGAGTTGCGATCTTCCAGCCGAGCGCCTTTGCAACATAACCGAGGTGTACCTCGAGCACCTGTCCGATGTTCATTCGGGAAGGTACGCCCAGAGGGTTCAGAACGATATCCAGCGGAGTACCGTCCGGCAGGAACGGCATATCCTCCTGGCGGAGTATTCTGGAAACGACACCCTTGTTACCGTGACGACCCGCCATCTTATCGCCGACAGAGATCTTTCTCTTCTGCGCGATATAAACGCGGACCTTCTCGTTAACTCCGGGGGAAAGTTCATCGCAGTTGCTGCGGTCGAACTTCTTTACATCAACAACGATACCGCTTACGCCGTGGGCAACTCTCAGGGAGTTGTCGCGAACCTCGCGCGCCTTCTCACCGAAGATAGCGCGGAGCAGTCTCTCCTCGGCGTTCAGTTCGGTCTCGCCCTTCGGGGAAACCTTACCGACCAGGATATCGCCGGAGTGAACCTCGGCGCCGATGCGGACGATACCGCGCTCGTCCAGATCCTTCAGAGCGTCGTCTGAAAGGTTCGGAATATCGCGGGTGATCTCCTCCGGACCGAGCTTGGTGTCACGGCATTCGAGTTCGTATTCTTCTATGTGGATAGATGTGTAAACATCATTGTAAACAAGCTTCTCGTTGATGAGTACCGCGTCCTCGTAGTTGTAACCCTCCCAGGTCATGAAGCCGATGAGAGCGTTCTTGCCGAGGGCGATCTCGCCCATCTTTGTTGCGGGACCGTCTGCGATAACATCGCCGGCCTTTACGCGCTCGCCCTTGCTTACTATCGGGCGCTGGTTTACGCAGTTGCCCTGGTTGGAGCGCTTGAACTTGATGAGTCTGTAGATGTGATCCTGACCGAGATCGTTGGTGATAACTACCTTATCGGCGTCTACTTCAGATACAACGCCGTCTTCCTTTGTGCATACAACGATGCCGGAGTCAACGGCAGCCTTGTACTCCATACCAGTACCAACGATAGGATTGTCAGTTACCATAAGCGGCACTGCCTGACGCTGCATGTTCGCGCCCATAAGCGCACGGTTCGCGTCGTCGTTCTCGAGGAACGGGATCATCGCGGTCGCAACGGAAACGACCATTTTAGGCGATACGTCCATGAAATCGACCTTTTCACGCTCGATTTCAAGAATGGAGTCGCGGCAGCGCGCGTTTACGCGGGGTCTTGCGAAGCGGCCCTCAGCGTCCAGCGGCTCGTTCGCCTGCGCTACGACGTAGTTATCCTCAACGTCAGCGGTCATGTAGACAACTTCGTCAAGCACCTTGCCGGTAGCCTTGTCAACGCGTCTGTAGGGTGCCTCGATGAAGCCGTACACGTTGATCCTCGCGAAAGTTGCGAGGTAGGAGATCAGACCGATGTTAGGACCTTCAGGGGTCTCGATCGGGCACATTCTTCCGTAGTGGGAGTAGTGAACGTCACGAACCTCGAATCCGGCTCTGTCTCGTGACAGACCGCCCGGACCAAGGGAGGACAGACGGCGCTTGTGAGTAAGCTCAGCCAGCGGGTTGTTCTGATCCATGAACTGCGACAGCGGCGAGGAGCCGAAGAACTCTCTCATCGCGGAAATGACCTGGCGGCAGTTTACGAAGGAGTCGGGAGTAACCTTCTCCTGATCCTGACCGGAGAGCGCCATCTTCTCGCGGATAGTTCTCTCCATGCGGGTGAAGCCTATGCGGAACTGGTTCTGCAGAAGCTCGCCCACGCAGCGGATACGTCTGTTGCCGAGATGGTCTATATCATCAACGTTGCCGACATCCTCGCACAGGTCGATGAAGTAGCTTACGGTCGCGAAGATGTCTTCGATAGTGATGTGCTTGGGGATAAGTTCCTCTGCGCGGCTCTTGATGAGCTTCTTGAGGGTCTCCTCATCGCCTGCCGCCTCCTCGAGGATATCGCGGAGAACTGCAAAGCGAACATGCTCGTTTATGCCAAGGGACTCAACGTCCAGGTCGCCGGTGTAGACCTTGATATCTACCATGCCGTTGCCGGATACCTTTACGGTAGCGCCCTCGCGTGTGGGGTGCATTACGGTAACGTCGATAACGCCGGCGTTCTCTATCTCGAGAGCCTTTTCCTTGGTGATGACCTCGCCCTCGTCAACGAGTATCTCGCCGGTCAGCGGGGCAATGACTGCCTCTGCCGCCTTCTTGCCGTAGATACGCTCGGAGATAGCGAGTTTCTTATTATACTTATAGCGGCCGAATCTGGAGAGGTCGTATCTCTTTGCGTCGAAGAACAGCATGTTCAGCTGGTTCTGCGCGGACTCCACGGAAGCCATGTCGCCGGGGTGGAGCTTCTTGTAGACCTCGAGAAGAGCTTCTTCCTTATTCTGGGTGCTGTCCTTCTCGATGGTGCAGGTTATACGGGGATCCTCGCCGAACTTTCCGGTCAGTTCCGCGTTGGTTGAAAGACCGATGGAGCGCAGGAAAGTTGTTACCGGGATCTTTCGGTTCTTATCAATGCGAACGTAGAACACATCGTTGGCGTCCATCTCGTACTCCAGCCATGCGCCGCGGTTCGGGATAACGGTCGCCTTGAACAGCTTCTTACCGGTCTTGTCGTGCTCATAGCCGTAGTAAACGCCCGGTGAACGAACGAGCTGAGATACTACTACACGCTCAGAACCGTTGATGACGAATGTACCGCTGTCAGTCATAAGCGGCAGATCGCCCATATAGATCTCGCTGTCCATTACGTTGCCGGTCTCCTTGTTCAGCAGACGGGCGGTAACGCGTATCGGGACTGCATAGGTGGCGTCGCGCTCCTTGCACTCCTCAATGGTATACTTGATCTTGTCATCGAAACGGTGGCTGATGAACGAGAGTTCAAACTTGCCATTCGCGTCAGTTATCGGGGAAACGTCCCTGAAAACTTCCTTGATGCCGTCCTGCAGGAACCACTCGTAGGAATCCTTCTGAATACCTATGAGGTTCGGCATATCGATTACCTCATTGATTTTAGAAAAACTCATTCGGGTGGTTTTTCCGAGCTGTATGGGCTTTACATTCACCATCGGCTTTATCACTCCTTAACAAAATTCCGGTCTTGGAAAGTGCTTGAAAATTCTGGATAATAACGCGTTTTCAGCGTCAAAAACCGCGTTTTTCGCACATCAATCCATTATGATACATTATGATATTATAGCATAATCGTAAACAAAAGTCAAGCATTCTGTGGTAAAAAAAGAGACGAATAATCCGGGCATTTTTGTTATTAGTGGCGATTTTTTTGCCCAAAGCGACAAACTTTGCAGTTATTTGCCGATAAATTATTGCAAAGCGCACAAACCAGCGAAAAATCAGGCTATTTAAGGCAACAATTACCGTAAATCAATAAAAGGACTGCCATTTCTGACAGTCCTTAAATTCAGCTTTATTTAGAAAGATCCGCTTTCCGAACTGCGTCGCGCACCCTGAGCACGAAGCTTGGCGAAACTGAAAGTTCGTCGATCCCCATTCTGAGGAACCTTTCAGTGAGCGAAGTATCCGCCGCAAGTTCGCCGCATATTCCTATCCACGCACCGTACTTGTGGGCGTTCTCGGCGCTCATTTCGATGAGGCGGAGAATAGCTTCGTGGTGCGTATCTATGAACTCCTCGATGTCGGGATTCTGTCGGTCGCAGGCGAGAGTGTACTGCGTGAGGTCGTTCGTGCCAACGCTGAAGAAATCCACCATCGGAGCCAGCCTGTCGCTTATGATCGCAGCAGCGGGGGTCTCGATCATGATACCGAGTTCTATCTTGTCGGAATACTCGATTCCGTCGCTGCGAAGCTCAGCCTTGACCTCCTCGCATATCGCCTTGATACGCTCGACTTCCTTAACGCCGGTTATCATCGGGAACATTATGCCGAGATTTCCGTAAACCGAAGCGCGGTACAGCGCCCGAAGCTGAGTCCTGAATATCTCAGGTCTTGTAAGGCAGATACGGATAGCGCGATAGCCGAGCGCGGGGTTTTCTTCTTTTTTCAGCCCGAAGTAGTCCACCTGCTTATCAGCACCGATATCCAGCGTGCGGATTATGACCTTCTTCCCCGCCATGCTTTCAAGCACGCGCTTGTAGGCGTGGAACTGCTGTTCCTCAGTCGGGAAGTCGCTGTTTTCGAGGTAGAGGAACTCGCTGCGGAAAAGTCCGATACCGCCCGCGTCGTTCAGCAGAACTGCACCGATGTTGTCTATGCCGCTGATGTTGGCGTAAATGTTTATGCGGCGTCCGTCAGCTGTGACGTTATCCTTGCCTTTAAGTTCCTGTAAGAGACGCTTCTTTTCCTCGTCCGCGGTGCGCTTTGCGGTGTATTCAGCCACTGTTGCCTCGTCCGGGTCAGTTATCACTGTGCCGGTGTAGCCGTCCACTATCGCCGTAGTTCCTGAGATCATATCAGCCAGGAACCCGTCTCCCATGCCTATCACCGCCGGGATATTCATATTTCTCGCCAGAATGGCGGTATGGGAATTCGAGGAGCCGTGCGCAGTCACGAACGCGAGGACCTTATCCTTGTCCAGCGCGACCGTCTCGCTGGGCGCGAGGTCGTACGCGCACACTATCATGCTGTCGGAGGAATCTGCGGAACTGTCCGCAGTTCCGGTGAGATTGGCAATGATACGGTTCGAGATATCCCGGACGTCCGCCGAACGCGCCTGCATGTATGCGTCGTCCATTGCGGCGAACATCTCAGCGAAGTTGTCGGAGGTCACTGCAACGGCGTATTCCGCATTGACCTGCTGGGTGTCGATTATGTTCGCGATGGATTCGTTGTAGTCCTCGTCCTCCAGCATCATTATGTGTATCTCAAATATCTGCGCGTTGGTCTCGCCGACCTCTTTCAGCGCCTTGTCGTGGATAGCCCGGAGCTGCTCCGCAGCCTGCTGCTCCGCCTTTTCTACCCGTGCCTTTTCAGCGGCGGTGTCCTCGATATGCACGCGTGTGACTGCTGCGTCGTTCTTTTTCAGTACGGAAATTTTTCCGATAGCTATAGCGCCGTAAACGCCCTTGCCGGAATACTTTTTCATACTCATACCCCCGTTCTGATCGTTCAGGAATCAATTATTCTCCGAAGCCGCTCTCGAAAAGCTCTACAGCCTTGTCGAGCGCCGCCTGCTCGTTCTCGCCGTCAGCGGTTATCTCCACCAGGGTGCCGCACTTGATGCCAGCCGCCATTATCTGCATAACTGCGGAAGCCTTTGCTGTCTTGTCAGCGGTCTTGAGCGTTACGGTGCAGCCGGGGAACTTCTTCATCTCGCCTGCAAGGATACCTGCCGGACGCATGTGCAGTCCCTGTGCGTTCTTAACTTCCACTGTCTTTGTTACCATGATGATTTCTCCTTTATCGCATTGATGTCCGGGGGCTGAACGCCCCCATAGGGTTTATTTCTCTTTCTTCTGTTCTGGATAATTCTATTTTACTTCGCAGTCGTCTTTTTCTTTTTCAGCAGCGCCAGCAGGAGCATACCCACAACGGAACCGGCAACAAGTGCCACAAGGTACATCAGCCAGTTGCCGACCACCGCGAATACGAAGATACCGCCGTGCGGAGCCATCAGCGTGCAGTTGAACGCCATGGAGAGACCGCCTGCCAGACCTGCGCCGACCATGCACGCCGGGATAACTCTCAGCGGGTCAGCCGCAGCGTAGGGGATAGCGCCCTCGGTGATGAAGCTCAGACCCATGATATAGTTCACAGGGCCGCTTTTGCGCTCCTCCTCAGTCCATCTGTTCTTGAAGAACGTGGTGGAGAGGGCTATAGCGATCGGAGGGACCATACCGCCGACCATTACCGCCGCCATGATGTCGTAGCTTCCGGCCGCGATAGCCGCAGTGCCGAACACATAAGCCGCCTTATTGAACGGACCGCCCATATCAATGGACATCATCGCACCGAGCACCACTCCGAGGAGTATCTTACTGCTGCTTCCCATGCTCCGGAGGAAATCGGAGATGCCGGAGTTTATCATGCCCATGAACGGATTTATCGCGCACATAACGACTGCTATTACTCCGAGCCCGGCAAGCGGATAGATGAGCACGGGCTTGATGCCGTTGAGCGCCTTGGGCATTTTGTCGCAGAGCTTTTCAAGACCCAGCATGATGAATCCGCCTGCAAATCCCGCAAACAGCGCTCCGAGGAATCCGGACGGCATTGCGCCGCCTACGCTTGCAAATGTTGAACCAGTGGTCGCAAGGTAGCCTCCCACCAGACCTACCAGGAAGCCCGGGCGGTCGGCGATACTCTTACCGATATAACCTGCGAGTACGGGCACCATGAAGTTGAACGCGAACCCGCCGATAGTCTTGAACCAGGCAGCCGCGGGAGTTACCGTGCCGAAGTTATCGCCGGGCTGAACCCCTGCGATCGTATCTATCAGGAACGCCAGCGCGATGAAGATACCGCCTGCGACTGTAAACGGAAGCATGTTGGAAACGCCGTTCATCAGGTGCTTATATATCTTTCTGCCGAAGCTTTCATTGCCTGTGGAAGAAGCCGCCGAGCCGCTCCCGCCCTCGTGATGGTAAACCGGAGCGTCTCCGGCAACAATGCGGTTTATCAGCTCGTCCGGTATCTTGATGCCATCGGAAACCTTTGTCGAGATGACTTTCTTTCCGTTGAACCTCGCCATCTCGACCGTCTTGTCAGCCGCTACGATGATACCGTCGCACTTTTCGATCTCCTCGGGAGTGAGGATATTCTTCGCTCCGCCGGAGCCGTTGGTCTCCACCTTGATGGAGATGCCCAGCCGCTTGCCGGCCTTTTCGAGCGCTTCCGCCGCCATATAGGTATGCGCGATACCAGTCGGGCAGGCGGTGACTGCCAGCACTCTGTAGCCGCCCTCAGCGCCGCTCGCGGGCACTGCAGGCTTGTCGGACGGCTCATCGGGGTACTTCTCCTTTTCAGCCGCGTCGATATCCGCCAGGAAGCTTTCCTTGCTGTCGGCGGCGAGAAGCTTCGCGCGGAAGTCCTCGTCCATCAGCAGGGTCATCAGCCTTGAGAGCACCTCGAGATGAACATCGCCGCTGTTCGGAGCCGCTATCATGAACAGCAGATTTGACGGTTCGTCGTCCATCGCCTCGTAGTCAACGCCGCCGGGAACAGTCATTGCCGCCAGGGACGGAGCCTTAACCGCTTCGCTCTTTGCGTGGGGTATCGCGATGCCCTCGCCGACTGCGGTGGAGCTCATCGCCTCGCGGGCGAGAATGCCCTTTTTGTAGGCTTCCTTGTCCGCAATGTTCCCGCCTTTTACCTGAAGGTCTACCAGCATGTCTATAGCTTCGGATTTGCTTGTGGGTGCGCCGCCAAGAAGAATGCTGTCCTTATTAAGAAGATCAACTATTCTCATTGTTATTTCCTCCTGTTATCCGTAACGTTTATCCCATTCACCCAAGCTGATCCAGCAGCTCGAATATCTTTTCTTTTTCCGCTAACCCCTCGGAGAACGCCGTAGCGCCGCCGGAAGCCGTTCCAAGCTTCAGCGCGTATTCGTAGTCACCCTTCTCGCAGCCCGCAATGAAGCCTGCCACCATCGAATCACCCGCGCCGACCGAGTTCTTGACCCTGCCCCTGCATACGCCGCAAACATGGGTCTGTCCGTTTTCGTCAAGCAGCACCGCGCCGTCTCCCGCCATCGAGACGAGAACATTCCGGGCGCCCATCTCTTTCAGCTTTCCGGCGTACTTCACGATGTCCTCGGTGGACTTCATCTCAGTGCCGAATATCTCGCCGAGTTCAAAGTTGTTGGGCTTTATCAGGAACGGTCTGTATTTCAGCACGTTCAGCAGAAGATCCTTTGTAGCGTCCACAACGGCGCGTATCTTCTTTCCGCTCAGCCGCTCCAGAATGCGCTCATAGATATCTGCCGGTAGCGATGAGGGAATAGACCCCGCGAGCACCAGCGTGTCGCCGTCCTGAATCTCGTCCAGCTTTGTGAAAAGTTCCGCGATAGCCTCGTCGGTTATCTTAGGACCCTGACCGTTCAGTTCCGTCTCCTCGCCGGACTTTATCTTAACGTTGATACGTGAAAAGCCCTCGCTGAGATGTACGAACTCTGCGTCTATTCCCTTTTCAGCAACGCCCTTTTCGATGGCTTCTCCGGTGAATCCCGCCGCGAAGCCCAGCGCTTTTGACTTTACTCCAAGCTCGCTGAGGACTATCGAAACGTTGATACCCTTGCCGCCGAAGTATATCTCCTCGCTGTCGGAGCGGTTGGTAGCGCCGGGGATAAGCTCCTTTGTGTGCACGATATAGTCTACAGCCGGGTTGAATGTAACTGTGTAAATCATTTCACATGACCTCCTTTATAGATGTGTACTCTGCATATTTTCTGTTCGCAAGCCTGTCGGTTATTATTCCCGCCTTGCCAAGCTGCGCGAATGTCGCGGCGCTAACCTCGTCGAATTTCGAATGGTCGGCAAGGATATAGGACTTACGGCTGCTTTCCATCGCCGCGGATTTTACCCGCGCCTCGTTGACGTCCGGCGTGGTGAATCCGGCGGTTGTCGAAATACCGTTGGTTCCCATGAAGCACTTCGTGAAGTTGTAGTTTTTCAGCGTGAGGACGCATTCTGCGCCGATTATCGCTTCCGTGGAAGCCTTTATCTCGCCGCCGGTGATGAACACCCTGAATCCTCTGACTGCAAGCTTCTTCGCGTGGATAAATCCGTTGGTGACGAAAGCCGCGTCCTTCTGCGGGAGGTATTCTATCATCTTTTCGGTAGTAGTGCCCGCGTCCAGGAAGATAAAATCCCCGTTTTCCACCAGCGAAGCGGCGTAGGCTGCGATGGCGGCTTTTTCCTCGGTGAATATCGCTGATTTTTCCTCAACGTTTTTCTCCACTGAGGAGAAGCTTTCGTCAAGAGACATCGCACCGCCGCGCACCTTAGTTATTTTTCCCGCTTCATCGAGAATATTCAGATCTCTTTTCACCGTTGAGGCGGAAACATCCAGTATCCTGCAAAGTTCGCCGATAGTCACGCTTTTCCGCGTGTTCACGGTGTCTGTAATTATTGAGAGACGTTCTTCTGTTAACATATGATGACCTCTGATTCCCTGAATACTTTTGAACTTATCTGAGCGTGTTTGACTTGTTCTGACTATATATTATCATATTCAAAATCAAAAGTCAAGAGTTTAGTCCAAAATTATTCATTATCGCGCATGATTCGTATAAATCAACAGCGCACGTTGACTTGTTTTGTTGCATTTGCACAAAAAGAATCTGAGCAGCAACAAATACCGCTCAGATCCATACTATATTCTGTTCTTTAAATCTGCCGCCGCTCCGTTCAGTCCAGAACCGTTCAGAACTATTCATCGCGTTTCTTTTCCCCGGTGCTGAACTTATACCCCACTCCCCTGACTGCAACGATATTCTCCGCATATCTGCCGACCGCCTTTTTCAGGCGGCTGACGAATATATTCACCGTGCGGTCGGAGGAGCTTCCCAGCTGCCTGCTTATCTCCTCGCGGCTGAAAACCGTGTCCGGACTGCCCAGCAGCAGGTATGCAAGCTCGGTCTCTTTCGGGGAAAGCTCCAGCGGCTGACCGTCCAGCGTGACGGAATATTTCGAGATATCCGCCCGCAGTCCCCCGAAGCTGACCGGAGGCCGTTTCGCGCCCGGCACCGACACCATCGTCCTGGACTGCACCGCACGTATCCGCGCGACCAGTTCAGCGATATCCAGCGGGCGGCTCATCACGTCCGCCGCGCCCAGTTCCAGTGCGGAAAGCCGCCCGGCGTAGTCGCTCTCGGATGTCAGCACTATCGCAGGCACGCCGGAATTGTTCAGCATTTCCAGCGCCGTTTTAAGCCCGGAGCCTGCGGTGTCGATATCCATTACCGCAATGTGAGCTGTCGTGAGCTGTTCTTCGTTCAGCTCGCCGGTGGACCTCATCGTCTTCACCGCGAATCCGGAAGCCTCAAGATAACTGCGCATCAGCGCGTTCATGCTGGGAATGCGGTCGATTAGCAGTACAATACCTCTGAACATTTACTGCTTCCTCGCAATTGAATACTCATCGTCCGAGGAATAATACGGACAGTTGTAGTTGGTGCCGCACATGAATCGGTACATCTCGTCCTCGTCAAGGTTGACAAGGCAGGTCCAGCAGTCGCATTCCTCATCGTAAACGTAGTTCACGCAGTCGTCACAGTTAGTCATTCTTTTTCTCCTTATCCGCATTTATCGCGCGGAACGCCTGTTCAAGCGTCCGCACGCCGATTATCTGTATGCCGTAGTTCTCGCTTCTGCTGAGCGATGAAAAACTCTGCTTCGGGATAATGCACCGCTCGAAGCCGAGCCGCGCGCCCTCCTTGACGCGCTCCCTGACGTGGGAAGCCGCCCGCACCTCGCCGCCCAGTCCCACCTCGCCGAAAACCATCAGCTTTTCGGGTATCACCTTGTCGCACAGCCCGGAATACAGCGCCAGCGCGACCGCAAGGTCAGCCGCAGGCTCGTCCAGCTTCAGTCCGCCGACTATATTGACATACACGTCCACACCGCCGAAAAAGAACCCGGTTCGCTTCTCCAGCACCGCGAGTATCATATATAGACGGTTGTAGTCGAATCCGGTCGCAACGCGGCGCGGCGCGGAAAGCGTGGATTTCGTCACCAGCGCCTGCACTTCAGCGAGTATCGGACGTGTGCCCTCTATGGTGCAGACCACGGCGCTTCCCGATACCGCCGAGATACGTCCGGAAAGCATCATCTCGGACGGGTTCGTCACTTCATGCAGTCCATCGTCGTCCATGTTGAACACGCCTATCTCATTCGTGGAGCCGAAGCGGTTCTTTATCGCGCGGAGTATCCGGTAGGAAAGCTGCTTTTCGCCCTCGAAATACAGCACCGTGTCAACAATGTGCTCCATTATCTTAGGACCCGCGATGCCGCCGTCCTTGTTGACGTGGCTCACTATGAATATAGGTATCTCCTCGGATTTCGCCAGGTGCATGAATGCATTCGTGCACTCCCTGACCTGCACTATGCTTCCCGCCGAGGAAGATATCCCGCTGGAGGTGATGGTCTGGATAGAATCTATGATGACGATATCCGGCTTGCTTTTGCGGACTGCCTGGATTATGCTCTCGCAGTTGTTGCCGGAGGCGAGCATAAGCCCGCTGTTTGATACCCCCAGGCGGTCGGCGCGCAGCTTTATCTGCCGCTCGGATTCCTCGCCGGAAACATACAGGATAGTATGCTGCCTGCCCATGAATCCGCATATCTGAAGCAGCAGCGTTGACTTTCCTATGCCCGGGTCGCCGCCGATGAGCACCAGCGAGCCTTTCACCAGCCCGCCGCCGAGCACTCTGTCCAGTTCGGATATCCCGGTGTCATAGCGGGTCTCGTCCTCGTAGCTGATGTCGCCTATGGCGCTGAATTTAAGCTCCGCTGCGGGCGCTGAATATTTCCCGCCGATGGAGGGCGCCGGCTCTGATTCCTCGATGGTGTTCCAGCTTCCGCAGGCGGTGCACCTGCCGTTCCATTTAGAGTATTCCGCGCCGCATTCGCTGCAGACGAATAGGGTTTTCGGTCTTGCCATATTTTCTCCTTTTCCGGAATATTTCCCGGGACTTGCTCATATCATTTGGACAAATGGACAAATATCCCGGCGCTGCATATGACCGGGTCTAGATCAACATATCCGGGGGTAATCATAATGAAATTCAATAAACAGTCGTTCAGATTCACCGCTTGCATGGTCGGAATATTCGCGTTCCTTGCGGTGTGCGCCAGGATAACCGACAGCGCAGTGCCGACCTCCGCCGGGGTCACTGACCGCCCGGTGATAGTGCTTGACGCGGGCCACGGCGGACTTGACAGCGGTGCAGTCGGCAAAAGCGGCACGCTCGAAAAGGACGTCAACCTCTCGGTGGTGAAGCACCTTCAGCAGCTTCTGGAGCTGTCCGGCTTCCACACCGTGCTGACCCGCAGCGAGGATATCTCCATCTACGACCCCGGCGTTGAGGGCATACGCAACCAAAAGCTATCCGACATGGATAACCGCCTGGAGCTTATCCAGAGCTATCCGGACAGCGTATTTCTGTGTATCCATCAGAATAACTACACCGACCCGAAATACTTCGGCGGGCAGATGTTCTATAATAATAACAATCCCGACAACCGCACGCTGGCACAGATAATGCAGGCGCGCTTCGCACAGCTTCAACCGGGCAACGACCGCGAGATAAAGCTGTCCGGCGACGAGCTTTTCCTGCTGAAATCCAACAAGAACCCCTCCCTTATGATAGAGTGCGGATTCCTGTCCAACCCCGAGGAGGAAGCGAAGCTCGCCACAAAGGAATACCAGCAGCAGCTTGCGTTCACCATTTACAGCGGACTGCTGGAGTATCTCGACACGGTCTCCGAAGTCCCGGAGCAGTGGTCAGACATTACGGCTGAATCGGCAGACGCAGCAATTGCTGATATTACTGATATTAATAATAGCACGGCTGAATGATTCTGTCAAGTTGACGGCTGAAATGATTGACAATTCCCCCGCTCGATGATATAATAGGAATAGTATAATTGTATCAAATCAGGAGGGAAGTAAAATGTCTGATACCCAGATAAATCCTTTTGACGATGCGGAAGAAATAGCCAAGAAATCAATGGTGCTGTTCTTCCTCATAGACTGCTCCGGCAGCATGGGCGGAAGCAAGATAGGCACAGTCAATTCCGTTATGGAGGAGCTTATCCCCGAAATCAGGGGCATAGGCGGCGCGGACGCTGATATCAAGCTTGCAGTGCTGAAATTCTCCGGCGGCTGCGAATGGATGTACGACCAGCCGATATCCATTGACGAGTTCGAATGGAAGCCGCTTGACGCCGAAAACGTCACCGACCTCGGCAGCGCGCTGACTGAACTTGCCGCAAAGCTATCCAGAAACGAATTTATGAAGTCCCCGAGCCTGTCCTTTGCGCCGGTAATGATACTGATGTCGGACGGCTACCCCACCGACAACTACGAAAAGGGACTGGATATCCTCTCGAAGAACCGCTGGTACTCCAACGGTATCAAGGCGGCTGTAGCCATCGGCGAGGACGCAGACCACGATATCCTCGCACGCTTCACCGGCGACCCTGACAGCGTAGTCACGGCGCACAACGGCGAAGCACTCGCAAAGCTGATAAAGTTCGTTGCGGTGACCTCCTCGCAGATAGGCAGCCGCAGCGTCCGCCTTGCCGAGTCGGAAGATGACATGCGCACAAAGCAGCAGTCAGCAGCGGAACAGATCCGCGAATTTGCCGACAGCGACGAGATAAGCGCTGATATCGAGGCTGGCTGGTAATGCAGTTCAGCGGCTTTGCAGTGTCGGTGAGGGGTGCCTCCCACGATGAAAACGGCACTCCCTGCCAGGACAGCGCGCGCGTGCTTTTGACGGACAGGCTGGCTGTAGCCGCAGTCTCGGACGGGCACGGCAGCGAGAAGCATTTCCGCAGCGCCTCGGGCAGCGAGATGGCGGCGCGTATCGCGATACGTTCCCTGACGGATTTCTGCGAACGCAACGGCAGCCTGAGGTCAGTGTTCGCCGCCGACCCGCAGGAAGCCGCCCGGCGCATAGCGGGCAACATAATCTGCGGCTGGAACGACGAAATAGCCGCTCACCTGAGATTCAAGCCCCTGAAAGAACACGAGCGCAGGATATCAGAGAAATTCGGGGGACTGCCGCCTGAGATAATGTACGGCGCGACCCTGATACTTGCCGCCGCGGACAGCAACGGGGTATTCGGTATGCAGATAGGCGACGGGACGTTCGCGCTGGATACCCCAGCCGGGGAATCGTTCCCCATGCCGGAGGACGAAAGACTTGTCGGGAATCTCACCACATCGCTTTGCGACGGAGACGCGATAAACAGCTTCCGCAGCTTCTGGCGAGAGGGTGACTTCCGCAGCATTATGCTGTCCAGCGATGGTCTGATAAATTCATTCGTGCGGCGCGATGACATGCTGAGCTTCGCCAGACGTACAGCGGCGCTGTCGGAATCGGATATCCCGGCGCTGTCGAAGCACCTGAAAGAGCGCTCCATAGCCGGCAGCCGGGACGATATCTCGGTCGCGGTGATAAGGTGCGGCGATAATTAAAATAATGCGGGGGAAACACCTTGTCTTCCCCCGCAGTTTTTATGCGCACATCATTTCCCTGAGCCGCTCCAGAGTGCGGTTGACCATCTTCCGCACGCCCTCTCTGGAAGCGCCGAGTTCCTCGCCTATCTTCCCGTAGCTTTCGCCGTGGACGATATTGTGTATCACCGCGTACCTGCTTCGGTCGTCCGGCAGCGCCGCAAGGCATTCCTGCATTCTGCCGAGCATTATGCGCTTCTCGGCGGTCTCGGCAACGTCAGGCTCGCCGGACTCGATGGTGTCCCCGAGGGTCAGTTCGCCGTCCTCGTCCACCGGGTCGCTGAGGTAGAGCACCGCGCCGCCGTTTTCCGCAATACGCGCGTTGTTCAGCCGGAGACGTCCCCAGCCGAGCCTTTCCATCAGCTGCTCGTCCGCAGGCTCTGCGCCGGTCTCCGCGATAAGTTCCCGGCGGGCGCTGCGAAGCTTCTTTATTCCGGAGAGGTAGTGCCTGCCACGGATATCGTTTTCCGCCGCGTAACTCTGCATAAAGCTCACGACCGCATTCGATAGGAATGTGGACAGCTTCGCTCTTTCCGGGTCGTATCGGCGTAGTATCCGCTCCAGGTTCAGGTATAATTCGTTCACCCAGTCGCACGGCTCCATTCCGGTGCCGAAACCTGCCCCGGACAGTGCGTTTATCTTCATCGCCGCAGCGTGCAGGCAGTAGTTGACAAATCTCCCGCGCCGCTGCTCCGGTAGCGCTTCAAGCCCCTCTGCAGCGGCGGTCAGCGCTTCCTGAGCAGCCTCGTCCGCGGTGCACATGCCCGCGCGGTCAAGCTCAGCGATGTAGTTCATGATGGCGGTATCCTTGTTATTCATAGCATTCCTCCTGATATACACAGTCATGTAAGACAGCAAAGCCCCCGGCTGTAGTCACAGCAGAGGCTGGGTCATACGATAATCTGAGCCTTTGAAAGCTCGTCAGGAACGCCGCTCCGGAGAGTGGTAAAATAGATTATACAACAATATCTGCCATTTGTCAAGCTTTTTCACAAAAAATAGTTGACCGACCCCTCATTTCTGTATAAATAGTGTTATCAACCTAGTAAAGGAGCCGCTATGATACAGATAAGACGAAATTTCCCCGAAACAAGTTCCAGCAGCGCCAGCGCGCTTATCATGATATCCTCCGCCGGAAAACGTGAGCGTGTAAAGCTAGACAAGCCATGGAAGCTGGTCAGCGGAGCATTCTGCACCGACTGGGACGGCTGTCCGCACCTCTACCTCAACCGCTGGCAGGAAAAAATGTCCCTCCTCGCCGCCGACACCGCCCCGTGGCACAGAATGTTCAGAAAGGCGACCGGGCAGGACTTCATATTCTACAAGCTGTACTCGCAGTACAGCGAAATGCCGGTTTACAGTGAGATAAATCTCACCGCCGACCGCGGACTGCTGTGGGTAACTGACGGCGGGTATATCTGCGGACAGAATATCTGTCAGGGCGAAGCGACAGCCCTCCGCGACCCGTCTGTCGATTTCCTCCGGCATCATCAGCTGTATGAGTTGAGGAGTTCCCTTGATTCCTGGCTGCGGCTGAAAGAACTCCCGAAGTTCCCAGATGACGAGATACCGGACGAACGCCTGCTGGAAGAGCTGATATTCAACCCCGGATTCGCGATAGACGTAGGTGGAGACGCTTTCGAGGACGACGACGGAATACAGCGCATACCGTTCAGCAAAACGGAATACGGTCAGCTCTGCCGTGCGGCATACTCGGTCTTCGAAAACGTGTATCACAACGGCAACGAAACGCTGATACTGGGCTGGGAAGGCTCCAAAATACGCATGTGCGACAAGCCGCCCGAGCCGGAATTTCCCGACTCCATCGACCTCAAGATAACCGACTGCTGCTGCCACGAGTGCGCATTCTGCTACGAAAACAGTACTCCGGAGGGAGTCAACGGCGAGATCCCCGACCAGCTTTTCCGGCAGATACCGCGCTTTACTGAAATTGCAGTCGGCGGCGGGGACCCGCTGATGCACCCCGAGGTGTTCGACCTGCCGGAAAAGTACGGACTGCATATGAATCTCACGCTGCACGCGCAGGATTTTCTCAATCTGTGCATGAGCAGCACCGACGATTTCGGACTGAAGCAGCTGAAAAAATTCGGCGCAGTCGGTATCTCAGTCACCAACGCCGAGGACGCGCGCGAGGTCGCAGACTACCTCGCGCCATTCATGCTGGAATATGCTCGCGTATCTGACGGCTCCCCTGACGCGAAAACCTGGGACCGCCGCGAAGCGATAGCCGGTATCAGATCTTACGGTCCCGAATACGCAGACAATTTCATTCAGCCGGTGATACATGTGATAAACGGAATAGCCTCTCCGGAGATCCTCCAGCCGCTTTATGACAAAAAACTGCGGCTACTGGTGCTTGGCTTCAAATCAAAGGGGCGCGGCGCAGACATTGCTTCTGACGAAAGCGTGACAAGCAATCAGAAATGGCTTTACGACAATATCTCGGAAATAGCAGGACATTTCAGCGCGGTTGCATTCGATACGCTGGCGCTGGAGCAGCTTGACATCAGGCGATTTTTCACAGATGAGGAATGGGACTGCTTCTATATGGGTGACGATGGCAGGCACTCCATGTATATCGACCTTGTGAAGCGGGAATACGGGATAAGCTCTACCGACAGCAGGCGATTTCCGCTGACGGACGACCTGCGCGAGATGTTCCAGCATGTCCGCAGTCTTTCATCTCAAAACAAATAAAAATATCCCCCGCAGCGGAATGCGGGGGATAATTATTAAGTTACGCGATTATGTGAGGTTCTTGATAGCCTCGTTGATCTCGTTGATACGAGCGTCGATAACTGCGAAGTTAGCCTCTCTCAGCTGAGTGTAGGACTGCTCGCCCTGAATGTAAACATACTTGGTGAGCTGCTCAACGTTGGAATCAGCAGTATCAGCAGAAGCGATATCAGTACCCAGACCGTTCTTGAAGTCGAAGATAGGAGTGAGCTTGCTGGTGCCGTCGAGAGTGGTCTGGCTGTAGATGAAGTCGAGGTTGTAGTCTGTCCAGCCGTTCTTCTCCTTGGACTGTGCGATAGAAGCGGCAGTTGTAGCCGGGTCGAGGGAAGCGGTTACGTTGCAGTCGATCCATGCAGCTACGCCAGCTTCGTTAGTGGAGCCCTTGCACCACATCAGAGCGTCCTGCTTCATGAAGTGGTAGTACTTGTCAGCCTGCGGATCACGCGGATAAGGAACTACGCAGATCTCATCGTCAGACCAGCCGAATCTCTGAGCGAATCTGTTCAGACCGGAATCGCCCTCGAACTCCCATGTACCGCCGTTGCCATAGAACAGGGTATCGCCCTGTGCCCATGCCTTCGGGTTAACAGACCAGCCGTTGAGCTCGTGTCTCGGATAACGGAGGTTCTCCTTCTGGAGGGTGGAGAGCAGATCCATTGCACGCTCTACGTTTGCGTCATACATGTTGTTGGTGATAACACCGTTTACGTTGGAAACGATAGGCGTACCGGTGGATACAACGAACTCGTTCTCGGGGTTGTAGCCGTCGATGGTGAACTTGTTGTCGCCGGACTTCTGGAATTCTCTAGCCATCTCAAGGAATGCGTCCCATGTCCACTCATCGTTCTCAAACAGGGTCCTAGGATCCTTCAGACCTGCGCCCTCAACTACGCTCTTTCTGTAGTAGAGCAGGGAGTCGAAGGAGATCTCATAGATAGCGCAGTAGTATCTGCCGTTGAGCTGGAACTGATCCATAACGTCTCTGGCGCCGTCCCACTTGGAGGTGCTGAGGTCGATGATCTTGTCAACAGGCTGATATCTGCCCTTCAGAACGCCGTACGGGAAGTCGCGGATCTCGAACGGGAACAGGTCGGGCGAGTCGCCGGACTGGATAGCTGTAGCCAGCTTGTCGTAACGCTCACCGTAAGCTACGTTGATGTACTCGAAGATTCTGCCCTCGCGGGAAGGATCATCGCCGGTAGCAGGAATGCCGTAAGCCTTCTTGAACAGCTCTGCTGCTGCGGTGGTCTCGTCGATATCCCACCAAGCCATCCACTTGATGCGCTTGTCGACCTTCAGGTCAGGGTTATCGAGGCTTGCTGCCGCCCCCTCAACTGCTTCCTGAACAGCGGGGTCGGTGTCGTAGGTTGTAGTTACCAGCGGAGTGGTCACTACTGCGTTTGCATTTGCATCCGGAGCGGTCGCGTTGCTTGCTCCGGCATTGCTGCCGGATACTGCGGTCTCCTCATCACATGCGGTGAGGGAAAGAACCATAGCTGAAGCAAGAACAGCAGCTGCTGCGCGCTTAAACTTGTTCATGGGTTAACCTCCATTAAGTAAATAATAAAGCAGGGACAAAGTATTTCTGTCATATATTATTATACAGTAAATTCTGTGATATTTCAATATAAATTTTAGATAATTTCACTTCATGTTCTTTGTGCAATATCGCACAGAAAAAAGTAAAGAATTACCTAACTACAGCAAAATTTAAGTAAACAAATGACCTCCGGCAGAATCTGCCGGAGGTCAGGGAATAACAATTACAGCTTGGAAATAGCGTCGTTCAGTTCGTTGATACGGGTATCAATGGTGGCGAAGTTCTCTTCACGAAGCTGAGTGTAGGTCTTCTCGCCGGTAAGGAATACAGTCTTGGTGAGGGATTCTACCGGGGATTCAGCCTTTCCGGCGTCTGCAACGTCAGTGCCGATGCCGTTCTTGAAATCGAAAATAGGAGTCAGCTTGCTGGTGCCGTCAAGAGTGGTCTGGCTGTAGATGAAGTCGAGATTGTAATCAGTCCAGCCGTTCTTGTCCTTGCTCTGCTGCTTGGAAGCCGCAGTTACAGCCGGGTCGAGCGAGGAAGTGACGGAGCAGTCTATCCATGCAGCTACACCAGCGTCATTCGTGGAGCCTTTGCACCACATCATAGCGTCCTGCTTCATAAAGTGGTAATACTTGTCAGCCTGCGGGTCGCGGGGGTAAGGAACTACGCAGATCTCGTCATCGCCCCAGCCGAAACGCTGTGCAAACTTATTCAGACCGGAATCACCCTCGAACTCCCACGTACCGCCGTTGCCATAGAACAGGATATCGCCCTGCGCCCACGCCTTGGGATTAACTGACCAGCCGTTGAGCTCGTGCAGCGGGTAGCGGAGATTTTCTTTCTGGAGAGTAGAAAGAAGCTCCATAACGCGCTCTACGTTAGCGTTGTTCATATTGTTGACAAGCTTTGTGCCATCGTTCGCGATGATGGGGTAACCAGTGGAAACAACGAACTCATTCTCAGGGTTGTAGCCCTCGATGACATACTTTCCATCGCCGGACTGCTGGAACTGTCTTGCCATATCAAGGAAAGTATCCCATGTCCACTCGTCATTCTCGAACAGCGTGCGGGGATCCTTTAAGCCAGCGCCCTCAACGATGCTCTTGCGGTAATACAGCAGAGAATCAAATGATATCTCATAGATAGCGCAGTAGTATCTGCCGTTCAGACGGAACTGGTCGAGAACATCGCGTGCGCCGTCCCACTTCGGGCCATCAAGATTCAGTATTGTATCGACCGGCTGATATCTGCCCTTGATAACGCCGTAGGGGAAGTCGCGTATCTCAAACGGGAACAGGTCGGGGGAGTCACCGGACTGGATAGCGGTTGCAAGCTTATCATAACGCTCGCCGTAAGCTACGTTGATATATTCGAATATTCTGCCCTCGCGGCTGGGATCATCGCCGGTCGCCGGAATGCCGTAAACACTCTTGAACATCTCGGCGGCAGCGGTGGTCTCATCGATATCCCACCACGCCATCCATTTAAGGCGCTTAGTTACCTCCAGATCAGGGTTGTCAAGGCTTGCGGAAGCTTCCTTGGCTGCGTCTATGACAGCCGGATCGGTGTCGTAGGTGGTAGTAACCAGCGGAGTAGTCGCAACTGCGTTGGCATTTGCGTCAGGAACTCCCGCGTTGCTTGTTCCAGCGTTGCTGCCGGATACTGCAGTCTCCTCATCGCAGGCAGTCAGGGAAAGAATCAATCCCGCCGCAAGAATACCGGCTGCAGCTTTCTTTAAATTTATCATGTCAAATCCTCCACTCTCCCGGTAATTCCGGAGCTCTGAATCGGTCGCAATGACCTTTGATTTTATTATACCCTTTTCCGAATGTTGTGTCAATATTATTTTCAGCTGAAATATTTTCTGTAAAATTGGATAATATAAATAGTTAACCACGCGGTTCAAAAGCAATGTTAAGTTAGTTAGGAGATTAGGCAAATATTCTGCCGGATGATGGTGTATAATAAAACTTGGCAAACCGCATCAAGTGATATAATTTTAAAAGATACGCAAAAACACATGGAGGAAGTTAATAATAAGAAAAATGGTATCAATTGTTATTTTGTTAGTATATGTAACATTAAGCGGATACTCCGAGCAATTTGAGATAAACTCATCAAAAACAGGTGGAGACGAATGCAATTCTCATACCACAGAGTTTGGACGGTGCACCAACTGCGATAAACTACAGGGCGAAGATATCGCAGAGGTCAGCAAAAGTAAATGCAAAAAAGCGGAAAGCGGCGACGTAAAAAGCCATGAAAAAAGCAAATAGAACAAAGGAAAAAGAGCAAAA
Source organism: Oscillospiraceae bacterium (assembly GCA_017829075.1). The sequence goes on from JAGAJA010000034.1 coordinate 28,780, forward strand.
CAAGGTAATTGCAGCGGAAAGCGAGCGCAGCAATGCTAAGGACGGGGAAAATTTGTGCAAGACTTATTGCAACGCCCATATCCATACCGTGGTTTCGCTTGGTATTCCGGAATCCGGATATTTAAGGAGCAGCGCCTTATGCATTCGCTCCCTGCCGTATGTATCATTGCATTCGTCCTCATGCAGTATCTCCATCATTTTTGCCGCCAGCTCTTCGTGTTTCCAGGGTTTATTACGATTTTTCAGATATCCGTGAAATCCCTGACGTGTCACTTTCAGCGCTTTGCAGCAGAATGAAATCCTGCCTTTTGCGCCTCCATCGCAGGTTTTGAGTGCAATGAACTTCATTCGCTACTGCTTGTTTACTTCCGACGGCTCGCGGCGAAAAAGCTGCCGCCTCATTCAAGAAATCCCTTTCCTCCTGAAGCCGTTTGTTTTCCTTATTCAGCCGCTTTACCTCGCTTCGCAGCTGCCGGATCTCCTCCGCCAGGCTCATTGCGTTTTCAGGGGTCCGCTTCTCGATGTCCAGGTCGCCGTTCTTTGCCGCCTGTACCCACCCGTACAGCGTTTCCGTATGGTACCTTAAGTTCCTCGCTGGCTCGCTTAACTACTATTTCCAGCGCCAGCTTTACTGACTACTCCTTGTAGCTTCTGTCGTATTTCTTTGCTTCTGACATGTCCTTCACACTCATGGTTTTAGTATATCCTTTTGAGCGTGGGGTGTCAAGTTTTATTATACAACATCAAATCGGATTTTTTTGCGTTGTTGGACAAAAGTTGGACAAAATAAAAAAAGAGCCATCTGTGCGAACTGCACAAATGGCTCTTTTACTTGGCTCCCCAATTCGCATACAAGCCGAAGTATCGTCCAAAGGGAGGGCGAGTGTACTCGCCCCTTCCCTACAATTAAAGATGATGACAACCTTGTCATCGTAAAGATAAACTGAATTTACAAAGGTATCTACAAGTTTGCGTTTACTGTCATCCAATGAAAGGTCAAGCCTTTTCATCTCTTTCAGCCATTCCACTACCTGCTCTCTTGTAATTATCTCCTCTTGGATTTCCTGCTTGATTATATCTGTTTCAAGTTCTGTCCTCTGAGCTTCCAGCTCTTCAAAACGCTGCTTGGTTTCTCTTGAAACAATACCCATCTCCATAGCCTTGACTAAATTATTTATACTCTGATGAATTTCAGCCAACTGCTTCTGCATAAGAGGTATAGTGGTATTTTCTTTCTCCTGCAATCTCATTACGCTGTCAGCAATATCGTTTATCAAATCTTCCTTGAACATCTTGTCCATAACATCATTCAGCACGATTTCTTCAATATCTGCCTTGCGTACAGTTTTCTTGTGACAACCCTTGTGCCTTTTTACACCGGTACATTTATAATAGTTATACTTAATCTTCTGTCTGCTTGTGCCACTCTCTCCTATCATAAACTCACCGCAGTATCCGCAAATGAGCTTGGTTGAAAGGAAATACTCAATCTTTGCCTTAAATCTTGAACGAGAGTATTTGTTTTTCTTCAATCGTTCCTGTACCTTATTAAATAGAGCGTCAGAAACAATTCTCGGAACACCACCATCAATAATTATATCACGGTATTTATACTGACCCTTGTATTTTACATTACTGAGCATTGATGTGGCACTTGTCTTGGTTATAGGTTTTCCCTTACCGCTTCGCACCCCATTGTCATTCAGATATTTTACAATATCCTTTACCATCTTACCGCTTGAATACATTTCAAAGGCTTCCTTTATAAAAGGTGCAACCAATGTATCAAGCTGATAATGCTTGTTCTCGTCAATTGTGTACCCTATTGTCAGAGAACCGCCATTATACTGACATTTAAGTGCGTTATCCGTCATACCCCTTATAACTTTTTCTGAAAGCTCTGCGGAATAATATTCGGCATATCCCTCAAGCACAGATTCAAGAATGATACCCTCTGCACCCTCCGATATAACCTCAGTTGCGGATATTACCTTAACTCCGTTCTTACGAAGCGTAGCCTTATAATGTGCCGAGTCATATCTGTTTCTTGCAAATCTGTCCAGCTTCCAAACAATGACTACATCGAAAAGCTCATTTGCACTTTCCTTAATCATTCTCTGGAACTCAGGGCGGTTGTCTGTTTTAGCGGACATCGCCCTGTCTATGTATGTACCAACCAGTTTAAAACCTTTGCGTTCCGCAAATGCCTTACATTCACGGAGCTGACCTTCGATACTCTCTTCACGTTGGTTATCACAAGAGTAACGAGCATAAATTACTGCCTTCATTGCTACCTCCTTATTGTCGTTGCGTTGTTGGTTTTCTTTATTTAATAGTATATCACTTTCAAAAGATTTTGTCAACGCTTTAAAGCGTTAAACTATAATTTTTATTATAATTCCAAGAGGATAGAATTCAGGCTGTTTTTTGAGCCTCCTTCTCCTTTTTGCGAAGATATTCTTCCCAAAAACGCTTACCGCGTTCCGTTTTATAAAAGGCAGCTATCTCTGTCATCAAAACAGAAGCAAGCGATTCTATTTCTTCCTGAGAAAGATTTTCTTTATATTCTGTTTGGTGCGTCATAATCGTCACCTCCAAATCTTTTTTGTTACACCCAGCCAAGCATTTCTTTGGCAATCCATATCAGGAAGATTTTTTTATGAAAGGTTATGTATCTGTATCGAGTCTTGCCTATCCGCTTTTCTAAACGGTATCTGACCTCACCAGACTTGTGTTTGGTTGATTTTATAAATCTCCCCCTTGCAAGCTGCCTGAGAACTCTCTGCATATTTACCTTACGTTCCTTTTCGGCAAATGAAACCATATCATTTGCGGCAATAACCACACTCGGAATAAAATAAACATATTTATCGTCATAATACCCAGCAAGGATTTTATGACGATTTACATCATCTTTTTTACTGACGTGCAGAAGATAATATCCATCGCTTCTCATAATGTAACTAATGGTGTTCATAAAGCTGCAAACCTCTTTATTCATCTTCATACTTGCCACCTCTCTTTTCTGCAACAAGCAATGCCATCGTCAGTATTCCGACGGTACCACCGAAAACAGCACCTAATATAAAATGTATCATAAAGGTATTCCTCCGTTAAATTGCTTTGCGTTTTACGGTTCGTCCATCTGCGGCGAGTTTGTCAAGACGTTCCCGTATATCCGAAATGCTTTTTCTATCCTCGTTAAAAAGCTCTCGCTTTTCTTTATCAGTACCAAACCTGAGATAATCTGAAAGGTATTCTATGTAACCCTGCTTTTTCAGACTCTCCACGAAAAGCGGGTGCAGACTTTCAGAAGGATTTTTAGGAGCATATATTTTTCTCCATTCAATCAGCTTATTAAGGTATTCATCTACAATGGCAGTTGCATTTTTAAGCCACGCCTTGTACTCATTTTCTGCCTGCATTACCTTGTTCACAGGAACGGCGATTTCCCCATTGAACAAGTGCAGAGAAAAATCGTAGCTGATTTTCTTTGCGGCTTCAATCTGTGTAAGCCCAAAGAGCTTTGCGGTGAAACCTGTGCAATCTCCAGTTTCCCCGCAGCCGAAGCAATAGAAATGGTCGTCATAGATTTTCAGGCTTGGTGTGCTGTCCTCGTGAAAAGGACAGCAAGCCATACCCGAATGGTTCATCTGCAATCCATAGAACTTTGCAACGTCCTGCATTGATACCCTGTCCCTTATTTCACCAAAGACATTATTCAATAACATACCCCCTTTCATTTTCTCTGAATCGAAAGGGGTAATATTTTGGCGAGGTACAGAACAATGCGGCGAGTGATTGTCTGCGGAATTATCCCTTTCATATATTCCGGTCACTCAGCCCCCTGTTTTATAACCTTAATCTATAAATTCCGCTATTTGCACAACAAAATTATATAATCAGCTTGTTATGATTGTAGCTTTATACAAAGTTGCAGGAACAGGTTATATTTTAACGGTGTAACTGACCTTAACTATTAGAGGGGGATAAATCATTTCACTACTCGCCACAGCGAAATGAATTTATAGGTGCTGCCCATACGGGCAAAATCCTCTGAAAATGAGGAATACGGATTTTTTTGTTTTGTGTATGCGTAGCAAGCACAGAAAGAATACGTATTCTTTCACAAATCGCCGCATTTTCGAGGATTACCCCTCAAAAATGCACATTCAGGGAACCCTTACCCTGAATGTGGCTCTCTCATATTTTTAGGCTCTGCCTAAGACCGAAAACAATAGTGGAGGTGTGTTTTTGAGAAAAACAAAACAGATTAAACGCAAGGAAGTAATATACAGCATTGAAGAATGGGAAGAAATAAAAAGGCTTGCCGAAACCGCTTCACTCAAAACAGGTACATATATAAAGCGAATATCCCTCAACGGAAAAATCAACGTGATTGACCTGAATGAAGTCACTCCCGTAATGAACGCTTTGCGTATTATCGGCAACAACATCAATCAGATTGCTAAAAAAGCAAATGAAATCAACAGCATTTATGCAGGAGATATTGAAGATTTAAAGGAGAACTACGAGGATATATGCCATACGTTAAATCTATTCCTATCCACTCTACCGTCAACCGCAGCATAGCCTACATATTAAATCCCGAAAAGACGGAAGATATGATTTATACCACCGCCCTGAACTGTATGGCAAATGCTAAAGACGCATATAATGATATGAAAATGGTATATGAATATTTTTCGGGTAAAAAATATAACGCCCCTCCGCCGATAGACGGCAAAGGCAGCGTTAAAGCTATTCATTATATCCAGTCTTTTGACCCAAACGAAAATATCACTCCCGAACAGGCTCACCGAATTGCAAAGGCTTTTGCAAGAAAGACTTTCGGAGATGATTGTCAGATAGTAATTGCCACACATCTCGACAAGGGACATCTGCATAATCATTTCATACTGAACAGCTATTCCGTATCGGGCAAGAAATTTTATGATAACCAGACAACGTTAAAAAAGGTACGGGAATATTCCGACAGAGTATGCCTTGCCTTTGACATTCAGCCGATAAAGGAAAATAGAGGGCAAAGCAAAAATATTGCTTACAACGAATGGGAACATAAAAAGCGTGGCACATCGTGGAAACAGAAAATCCGTCTTGATATTGACAGGCTTATAGGTTCTGCAAAAAACATTGATGAACTGTTGTGTGAACTTGAACTTATGGGATACTCAATAAAACGAGGAAAATACATTTCCATAAAAGCAGAGGGACAACAGCGATTTGTCAGGACCAAAACGCTCGGAGAAGATTACACAGCAGAAAGTCTTATTTCCCGTATTCGTTGGCGTGACGTAGGGGCAGGTATTACCCTGAACGGAGAACCTGCTCCGATTAGTTCGGATTATATCAGAACTATTGATGAAGTGACGCAGCTTGCCACTATGGGCAAAAAGGTTCAAAGGAAACGTGACCTCAATGCACCGTACTCCCCTGCTAATGATATGGATATTTACAAGCTGTCCGCCCAGCTTACGATTATAAACCGTGACAATATCCATTCTATCGGGGAGTTGGAGGGCAAGATTGAAAAATTGAAAGCGGAATATGAAAAGGCAAGGAAAGAGCTGAACCAACTAACAGCCAAACAGGACAGTATGGACAGTCTTATTGAACAGGCTGAATGCTACTTTGAGCTTACGGACAAGCCACAGCTTACTCTGTCGGAAAAGCTGAAACTGAACATTTGCAGGCAGGCTATAAACGGCAGCAATATTCAGAGCCGCGCCGACCTTGAACGCATAAAATCTGTCAAGCAAGAAACGGACAAAAAAATTGCAGCTCTCAAATATAGCTTTGAGGACTGCAAACAGCTTTATGAGGTGTATGCCGATATTGCCAGCACCTATTATCAGATTTCTAATGGGGATTATATTTCCAAACTCGTTGAGGAAGAAAAACGTAGGCTGGAACGTGAGGAGGATAAGAAAAAGAGGAAATCTCTGTAAGCTTTACAAATAGGGGAACAGCAGGTATGCTTTGGGGCATATCTGCTGTTTTTCATTTTCGTGATGTTAATCATATCTCTAAGATATCACCATTTAAAATCATATCCAAATCAAAAATCTTTGGCTTAACGCTTAAATCAATATGAAACACTTGTGGTTCTTCAATCCTATTATCTGATAATACGATTCTATACTCCTGCTGATTTTTAAAAAACATATCTTTACAAAACAAAGAACGATATACATATTTCTCAAGAAAAACATATTTTTTTGCTCCATCAATTTCTACAGGAGGCACATCTTGCGTAAGATATTCATAATACGATAAATCAAGATGAGGAACTTTTCCATCTTCTTTTATTCCCGATACTTGAAAATAATGAACTAAATCACTTTTTACAGTTTCACCTAATGATTTATAAAAATCATTCATCAAACATTGAGGGTTAGCGAACACCACTACCGCATCAGCCTTTGCAAAGTGTTTTCTCATATCTTCTTTTTCATCATCTGACAAAATAACCCTTATGTGATTCTCATCGATTCGACAAATGTGGTCGTAATCACAAGCAAACATACAATACACAGGTATATTATTAGCTGGAGCATAATGAATTAATATATCCTGGTTTTCAATGGTTTTTAAAAGAGCCGTGTCATTATTATTGTAAACCTGTCCATCGACAGCATATACATAACTGCCACCCTCAAGAATATCCCCCTGACCTTTGTTTTTCTGTCCAACTTCAATATCTCTGAATTTCTTTGCGTTAGAAAAATAAAAATCTCCATTTATCAAATCTTGTATATATTTTCTTTCGCCAAACTTTAATAATACTTCAACAGCCACAATATCCTCCTTCTTATGAACAGAACGCATTAATAAAAGCTACACGTAATTCTTCGACTGATTGATATCTTTTATTAGTATCAGGGTCAATTCCTTTCATTACAAAACCTTTTATTTTTTCATCTTTTATATTCTCAAGATTATATTTCCCTGTCATAATAAATAGAATTAATCGTGTTAATGCAAAAGTTTCGTGCACCATCGAATAATTTCCGAAACCAATAACCTCTAAATTTCTATCATTTAACGAGCCTTTTAATTCACTTTCAATACTGGTCAATATGCTGGTCTTATCCTTAACCAAACCGAAATCTGATAATTTTACAACACTTACATCATCATAATGAATAAGTAACACATTAGTAAAACTTATGTCACGGTGAAGATACCCCTTACTGTGAATATACGAAAAGCACCTGAATATCTGATTTGCTATATTTCTGCGTTTTTCTTTACTAAGAGTAGTGTTATTCTTTTTTATATAGTCATACAAGGAATCATCAGCATATTCAGCATAATATTCGTTTTTTTCAGAGTCATATCTATAAACTTCTAATACATACGGAGAATGTAATTCTTTCATTACATCATATTCTTTTTTAAACCTCAACAATTCTTTAGGTGTAAGGTCTTTATCCGCTCTTTTTATAACAAAATATTTATTATAAAATTCATCTTTATATTTAAAGACTTTTGCATAAGAACCTTCCCCAATCAGTTTTATAGGATATTTACGTTCAGCGAAAACCTCTGGAACTTTCACTAATTGTTGTAACTCAAAAATAGGCTCATACTCCACTAATGTAATAGTAGGTAAATCATCAGGAATCGGACTTCCGTTGCTTTCTTGTAAGAAATCTTTACACTTTTCAATTAATTTTGCATAATCATTTGTTATAATTATACCACATAATCCTTCATATTTCAACAAAAGTATAGCGGTATCGCCAAAAACGATACCGCCGTAACTATTTATGCAATTTCCTCATCTGATAACCCAATCTCAGACATCTCATAAGCATAATCTATCTTCTCTTTCTCCAGTTTTTCAGAAAGATATACAACCTGCGAGAACAAATCGGAACGAACAGGGAGTATCATCTTCATTTCGCCAAGCACTGAGAGAGCCTGAGCCTTATCCTTGCAGCCAAGGGACTGTAACATACATCTTTCCTCGACTGTAAGTACGCTGTTCATCATAATCATATTATCAATCCTCCAATCATAATTTCGGCTTCTTCTGCGGCTTCGACTTCTCTATTTCGGGAGCTTCTTCCGCAGGAACATTTTTCTCTGCGAATTTTTCTTCATAAGCATTTGCCATATTATCAAGGCTTTCACCGCCGTTTACCATATCACAGGCTTCTCGGATAATTTCGGGCGGTATATTCAGCTTCAGAGCCTTATCTGAAACAGCTTCAAGCTCCGCCGCATTATCGGATATACCCTGCAAGGTCTGCGGGAGCGTATCGAGAAAACGGCTCTGCTGAATTTCAAGCGGTATGAAGTCTTTCAGCGGCTTAAATCCTACGCTGTCAACGTAATATGCTGTATCGTCAAGCACTACCACGTCAGAAACGCTTAACGAATGCCCCTTGAAATCTTCGGGACGTTCCTGATTAAAAACATAGAACGCTGACTCCAGCTTTTCACCTGTGCTTTTGCCGCTTAACATCGAAACGTCAGCTTCATACATCTTGTCATAAGGCTTGAAATCGGGCTTCAAACCTGCCTTTAACAGCCTTTCATAAGGCTCAAACCTTACGTCACGGGTTTCATCAACTCGTCGTATCTGATAGATTTCAAAGGTCTTGACGGGTGCTTCAATCTTCGGAGGATTGATAAGATTTGCAAGCCTGCTGTTGCATTTCTCATAATCTCCCTTTGCCATAACCTTTCCTATCGCATAGGTATCATCGCTGTTTTTCACATACTCCTGCAAGATGTGCGTATCGGGCGATTTCTTATCGGGGTTAGGAGTAATGCGGTATGTCACAGCAGGAAGCTCCTTTGTCTGACTTCTGTAAATCTCTGCTGATTTCTCATCAAGGGTCTGCGGATGAACAAATTCACACTTAACTGTACTCTGCTTGCTTTTATAAATATCAAGCAGAGCCTTTTTAGCTTCTGCAATAGTAGCAATACCCGACTTTGCAACTGTTACAAGTCCGTCTGCACTTATTGTTGCTACCGCAAATTTGCGGTCAGGGTTTTGACGGACAGCGTAATACTCAACAGGCTTCGGTTTTATCCCTGCTTCCTGTTTTCTCTGTTCCAGCTTGTCCTTTGCTGACTTATATGCTTCGCTGTTTTCCTTTGAATAGGTCTTTTCGTTCAGCAGGTCATAGTCCTTTCTGGAAACGTCCATCTGCCCTGTTCTGCCATCTGTATCAACATAGGAACAATTTATCTGAGTAACCTTTGCATAAAAATCCTTGGCACTTAAACCGGACATTTTTTGCTCACGATCATAGGCTGCATTATCAAGCCAGCCTATACCGTCAACAAAGAATTCATTTACAGATGAATTATAGTATTTTGTCTCAGGAATACCACGATAATCGTCACGCAGCTCTACTCGCTCAACAGGCAACAGAAACTTATCCTTACACACATCAGGTAATTCAGACTGTTCAACAGTCTTTTCCAATGCTTTTATCTGCACCTGTGCTTCTGTAATGAAGCCATCCAGCACAGTAGGGTGCGTATGGAATACGGGAGGATACCTGTTTTCGGGAATATCGAAGCTCTTTGCCCATTCCTTATTATTTGCAGAAATCCGTCCGTCGTAATCGTGACGAACAACATATTCTGCGAGGATTCTGTTTACTTTTTCTGCTCCGTGTTCCTCAATAACCGTTGCAGCAGCCTGCTTCAAGTTATATCGGTACAACTCATAATTGCTATCCGAAATCGCCTTGTCAATATCAGCCGCTATATCTTCAGGACTTTTGGGCACAGGCTTCGGTACAGGAGCTTTGTCCTCAAGCGGATCAGCAGTCTGCTCCTTGCTCTTTGAATAGCTTTCCTTGACCTTTGCAACAGCCGCTTCGTACTTTTCCTTATCAGCCTTGTTAATGGTAATTGTGGTAACAGTGCCTTTTTTAAGACCGCTGAATTTTACACCGTCCTCGTCAAGCTGTTTTGCAATGTTCAGAGCATGACGGGTTTTGAGTTTTGTAATATATTCAAGCTGACCCTTTTCGCCTAACTCATCATACGGAGTATTGCCTATAACATTTGGATTATCAGTTGCAGGCTTCGTATTTGTCGGCTCATTGGCAGGTGTTTTCGGCTGTGGTTCAGCAGGCTGTTCATTATTCTTAGAATAGCTTGCTTTAACCTTTGCAACCGCTGCCTCATATTTCGGAACATCAACCTTGTTAATGGTTATAGTTGTTGTCCAGCCTTTTTTTATTCCGCTGAATTTCACACCGTCCTCTTCAAGCTGTTTTGCAATGTTCAGAGCGTGACGAGTTTTAAGGTCTTTGAAATATTCAAGCTGTCCCTTGCTGCCTAACTCATTAAACGGAGTATTGCCTATAACATTTGGATTATCAGTTGCAGGCTTCGTATTTGTCGGCTCATTGGCAGGTGTTTTCGGCTGTGGTTCAGCAGGCTGTTCATTATTCTTCGAATAACTTGCTTTAACCTTTGCAACCGCCGCTTCATATTTTGGAACATCAGCCTTGTTAATAGTTATAGTTGTTGTCCAGCCTTTTTTAAGTCCGCTGAATTTCACACCGTCCTCTTCAAGTTGTTTTGCAATGCTCAGAGCATGACGAGTTTTGAGCTTCGGATAATACTGTAATTCGTTCTTATTGCCAAGATCATCATAAGGCGTGTTACCGATAACATTCGGATTTTTGCTTACGGGTTCGGCTGTTCTGTCAACATTGCCACGCTGGGACTTTTCAAATTCAAGCTGTGCCGTGTACTGAAATTCAGACAAATACAGCTTTGCTGTTTCGGGAGCGTTTTCAATATCTTCTCGTCTTTCAGCACGAACACCTTCAACATATACATCCAAATCCTTATCCCACATTTCAAGGGCAATTTCCTTTGAAACAGGTATCAGCTCGCTGTTCTGCTCACGAACAACATCGGGACTCGGCTCTTTTTCGATACCGAAATATCCCTCAAAATTTTCAATTTCGGAGCGTGACTCTGCCATTCCCTCCGTATTATCAGGATAAAGAAGATATACCGCTTCACCTCTGTCATAGGCTTCAAGAGCAGCTTCCTTTGTGTCAATCGGCGTCATATATGTAAAGTCATAACCGTAGCTGTCACGCTGTCTTTGAATTTCTTCCATATCCGTTACAAGCTGTACCGTATCGGATATATTTTCGTGATTGCCTGCAAAATCAAGAATTTTGTCGGTATCCTCCTTTGAGAAATTCACACCTCTGTCGGCACAATCTTCAATAAGAAACTCCGCTTTCTGAATATTGTTCAGCTCTGTGTCAGCCAGCTTTTCGTCCATTGTAAGATTACGTTTCTGCAATTTCAGTACCTCCGATTCAATTTCAGAAGAAATCTTCTTCGCCGCTTCCTGTATTTCCTGCAATGCACTTTTAAGCTGTTCAAGCTGTTTTCCGTCACTCCAAGAAGCTATGTAAGGAAAAGAATATTCCGATGTATCAATGCCGAACCGTTCCGCTACCATAAAGGCAACGGATTCAGCCTGAACCTCTTTTTCATTTCGGGGAGATTTGTTCGTTACAATATCCTTTGCAGGGTCGTGCAAGAGATTATGTGCAGCTTCGTGAAAGGCAGTTTTCAAGGTCTGTGCGTCGCTCATACCGCTTTTGATTACAATTTCATTGTTAGTGGCGCTGTAATATCCCTTTGCACCGCCCTTGATGTCCTTGAACTCAATGTCAATGCCAGTAACCTTTTTGAGAGCCGCAAAAACAGCTTCTTTTCTTGCACTGTCTATATCCCCTGTCAGTTCAGTAACAGGGTCGGGAAGCTCCTTGCCACTTGTCTGCGAAACATCGAAAACATAGACTTTCTTGAACGCAAGTCCTGTCATCGGCTTTTCAACCGTTTCCATTTTCTCTGTTCCGTCGGGATTATATAACTGATTGCCGAACTCATCAACGGCGGGACGTTCCGTTTCAAGCACCTGGTTTGTCTTGTATGCAACAGGTGCAAGAATTTCAATGCCTGTCTGACCTCGTTCAACCTGTCTGCCAAGCTGTTTCCACTTCCCGTATGCCGCTACAAGAGTAGCGTCGGGACGCTGTAAATTTATAAGGAGCGTATTTCTTGCAGAATAGTCGGTGAACTTTGAAGCGAATTTCAGATATTCCTTGTACTTTTCGGACTGAAATACCGCTTTGACACCCTCGTCGATACGTTCTATCATTTCGTCCATTTCCGCCTGTTTCTGTGCGTTATAGGCGGCTCTTTCTTCGGGGGTGTATTCTTTTCTTGTGTATGCCATAGTTTTACCTCCAATCATCGTTTCATCTTGTTATACACAGGCTTCGGAATATTGTTCTGAGGAACAGGCGGAGTCTGCGGTTTAGGATTTACCTTGTCCGCCGTATATGCGGAAACAGGCATAGCAACCACCACACTTGCGGCTTGTACAGGCTCATTCTCTGTCGGAATATCCGATACAGGCATAGGCTCATCATCATTTTTGTCTGTACTGAGCTGTGCATTTACATATTCAAGCCGCTTTAATTTTTCTGCCAGTTCCTCTGCACGTCCGAAAGGCTTTGCAACATTCGCTTTTGCTTCTTCAAGGTCGCTTTTCGCCTTATCAAGATTAGCGGAAAGCTGCTGAATTTTCTGATTTATCTGAATACCTGCAAGGTTTTCGATACGGCGGACATTACCCACATTGTTTCCGAGTGAAACCTCGGAGGTGTATTTCAGATTGCCCTGCAATACCGCAACACAGGGAGTACCGCTGTTGAAGAAATTGCCGTTTGCGGGATTTTTCTCAATGGAAAC
>JAGAJA010000003.1 GCA_017829075.1 Oscillospiraceae bacterium
AGCGAACTCACGCGGCTGATTTTGATACGCTTCGCTTTAATCAGCGTGTCCCTAGGAAAAGAAACGCAGGCGTACTGTATGTACGTCAAGTTTCTTTGACGACGATAGCGGTGCTGGATTTCTGCAAAGATTTCCTGAGTATAAATGGTTATTAGTATCAGATTATTCATCTATATTATATCCAAAATAGCGTATTAAGTCAAGAAAAATCCACCCTGCCGCGTGACAGGGTGGATAATTTTATTTTGTGTGGTTGAGGTTGAAGTTGCAGTTTTCGTGGAACTGCTTGCTCTCCTTTGCGCCCTTTCCCGATTTTCTGTCGTCGGGGTGAAGCTCGTTGTGCAGATGCACGTCCTTTGGCTTTTCATTGCTGCGGACGAGGTCTGCGTCCTGCTTCATGGTGTGATTTTGTGCCATTGCGCCACCGGCTGCTGCATTATACGCAGCCCTGAGCCTTCATTGCCTCTGCAACCTTCAGGAAGCCTGCAATGTTTGCGCCTGCCATGTAGTTGCCGGGCATACCATATTCCTTGGAAGCTTTGTCGCACTGCTTGAAGATTTCCTTCATAATGCCGTGAAGCTTCTCGTCAACTTCCTCAAATGTCCAGCTATATCTAATAGAGTTCTGGCTCATCTCGAGACCGGAGGTAGCTACGCCGCCTGCGTTTGCAGCCTTTGCGGGGCCGTAAAGCATATTGTTTGCGAAGTAAACCTCGATAGCTTCAGGAGTGGAGGGCATATTTGCGCCCTCTGCAACTGCATAGCAGCCGTTTGCAGCCAGTGCCTTTGCGGACTCGCCGTCGATTTCATTCTGAGTAGCGCAGGGCAGAGCGATGTCGCACTTGATAGTCCAGATACCCTTGCAACCCTCGGTATAGGTAGCATTCTTGTGGGAGGTTCTGGTAACGTATTCCTTAATTCTGCCACGCTCAACTTCCTTGATCTGCTGTACAACAGGAAGATCAATTCCGTCCGGATCATAGATGTAGCCGTTGGAGTCGGACAGAGCAACCACCTTTGCGCCAAGGGAAGTAGCCTTCTGAGTAGCGTAGATAGCAACGTTGCCGGAGCCGGAGATTACAACAGTCTGACCGTCGAAGCTCTTGCCGTTTGCCTTGAGCATTTCATCGGTGAAATAGCACAGACCGTAGCCGGTAGCTTCTGTTCTTGCGAGAGAGCCGCCGTAGGTAAGTCCCTTACCGGTGAGAACGCCGCTCCACTCGTCGCGAATTCTCTTGTACTGACCGAACATATAGCCGATCTCACGTCCGCCGGTGCCGATATCGCCTGCGGGTACGTCGCAGTCAGGGCCGATGTGTCTGCAAAGCTCAGTCATGAAGCTCTGGCAGAAACGCATAACCTCTCCGTCAGACTTGCCCTTGGGGTCGAAGTCGGAACCGCCCTTTGCGCCGCCCATAGGGAGCGTGGTGAGGGAGTTCTTGAAGATCTGCTCGAAGCCGAGGAACTTGATAATTCCCATGTATACGGAGGGGTGCAGTCTGATACCGCCCTTGTACGGACCGATAGCGGAGTTGAACTGGATACGGAAGCCTCTGTTTACCTGAACCTTGCCGTTGTCGTCTACCCACGGAACGCGGAAGATGATCTGTCTTTCAGGCTCTACGATCCTGTCGAAAACGCCTGCTTCAACGAGGTCGGGTCTCTTTTCAGCAACCGGCTGAAGTGTCTCAAAAACCTCTGTAACTGCCTGAATGAACTCCGGCTCGCCGGGATTTCTCTTCTTTACCGTTTCCAGTAAATCTGCGAGATATTTGTTAGTTAACGCCATTGTTAAGTAACCTCCTAATAAAATATGTCCTCCGCAGGCGGTCTTGTGCCGCAGCCCTACGGTCTTTATTCATTATACAACAACATCAGCAATTTTGCAAGATGATTTTGGATTTTTTTCATCGCAAAAATGCTTTTTGTTTAGTTACTACAATATATCCGCATTTCAATTGTACATTTTATACAGATAAATTTACTAAAAGCACCAATAGTTTTAGTGTATACTTGCAAATTGAACCGAAAAAACATATCATTTCCAGCTTTTTGGATTATGCTGAGGCACATCGCAAACCGCATTGCCAAGCAATTTCACGGCATTTTACTCAATTCTCTGCACTCCACTGCTGTGTTGAAGTGACAGTGCAAGCAGTGTTTTATGAATTATTTGAAACTAAAAATTTCATTTCGATATTCCACAGCATAAAAATATACCCGAAATCCGACCAGATAAAAAAAAAAATTGCAGAAACCACTTGACAGCTACAAGGTTCTTGTGATATAATTTGTACATAAGAACATATTGCCATGAACATATGTACAAAAGGAGTGGTGGAAATGCCGGACGTAATGGGAGCGCTCCAACGAGCGCGCACAATGGAGCTTGAAATCCAAACCCAGCTTGAGCATATTGAAATGCTTCACAGGATCGCCAACCGGGCGCGGAAGTCCTCCGCCTGCGCCGCGGAAACCGTCGAAAAGCTGGAGCGGCTGGAACGCGATCTGAATAACACAATCGACGAACTGTGCGACGCAAAAAGAGAGGCGCTGAAATACATCAGTTATCTTTCCGGTGAGGAGCGCAGCGTAATTGAGGGTTACTACATACTTGCCAAGAGCTGGCAGCTGCTTTCGCTTGACCTGTACATGAGCGAGCGCCGGATATTCCTGCTTAGAAAAAGCGGGCTATCCAAGCTGCTTGACAGATTCGGCGGGCAGCCTGCGCAGCGCAGCGGAAAAGACGCGCGTATTTAAAAAGGAGAACATCATGGGACTTGGTAAACAAATCAGGGCGCTGAGAGAACGCGCCGGAATAACTCAGGAGGAGCTTGCGCGGCGGCTGGGGGTCACTCCGTCGGCAGTCGGGAACTACGAGCGGGAAATAAGCCACCCTAAAGAGGAGGTGCTGTATCGACTGTTTTCAGCGCTTTCCTGTGAGCCGAACGAGCTTTTCTCAGACTATTATAATGTAAAGCTGTCACCAGCGCAGCTTCACCTTAATAAATACCGGGAGCTGGACGAGCACGGGCGTGAGCTTGTGGACGCCTGCACTGAGATAGAACACCGGCGCTGCTGTGACGGGCTCACCACTGTTGCGGCGCGGAGCTTCGGCAGGAACGAAGCCCCGGAGAAGATACGGCTGAAAAAACGAAAGGGCGCCGGGAGCATTCTCGACCAGCCCGACTACAAGGAGTGACATTCATGACAGGTACACAGGCTCTTTTACAGTCCGGAACATCATCGCTTCCGGTCAACATTTCGGCTCTGGCTGGGCATTTCGGAATAAAGCTGGTGGACTACAACTCGTTCACGCAGGTCTACGATATGGACAAGCAGGAGCTTTACCACCGGATAAGCTACGGCGGCTTCAGCCTTATGGCGGAGGGAAGCTGTATCTGCGTGCTGAACAGCAGCCTTTGCGGTCAGGCTCGGCGTAAATGGACAGCGGCGCACGAGATCGGGCATATCCTCTGCGGGCATATTTCCGGGGAAATCTCACTGCCAACAAGGGAACAGGAGCAGCAGGCAGACATCTTCGCAGCGGAGCTTCTCGCGCCGCTTACGGTGCTGCATTTCTGCGGCGTTTCCTCGGCGGTGGAGATAGAGCGGCTGTGCGGTCTGTCAAAACAGGCTGCGGAATATCGTTTCCGGGAGCTTTCCCGTCTGAGGCGGCAGCAGGAGGAACTTTACACCTCTGCGATCATCAGCAATGAGGACGCAAATGCCGATTGTGTGTTCCTCATCACTGAGGATCAGCGGGCAGTATTTCAGCGGTTTTCCCCGTTCATCAGCCGTTATCTTTCCCGGCGAGCCGCTCATGACGGATATGCTGAGTATCTTTCGATAAAATCAAGGGACAGAATGGCGATCTGAAAAATTGAACATCGGTTCTTGGCTGAAAATGGAAATAATTGTTGACAAATCTTAGGAGAAATGATATACTATCAATATAAATAATATAAATGCAGAAAAGCATTATACTAGGCTCTAATGTCGGACAGAGAAGCAACCGCTTAGAGCCGCCGTTCATACCGTCCTCACAAAGCCACATGGCGGCATTGCAAACAATGTATCGTTTGCAATAGAGGGCAGTATATAAGCATTTGACATCATTTGGGAGGACATAAAAATGCCGCCAAGACCTAAATTCACAAAAGAAGAAATAGTTGCTGCCGCGCTGGAGCTGGTAAGCAAGCAGGGAATTGAGCATCTGACTACCCGAAATCTCGGAGAAATGATGGGAAGCTCGGCAAGACCCATATTCACTGTTTTCACCAGCATGGACGAGGTACAGCTTGAAGTCCGCAAAGCCGCAATGAACCGCTTCAATTCATATATCCGCGGGATCGTTGACTTCACCCCCGCATTCAAGGAAGCCGGAATACGAATGGTTCGCTTTGCGATCAACGAACCAAAGCTGTTCCAGCTTCTTTTCATGACCGAGAACAAACAGCCGGTAAATCCCGGATCCTTCTTCGGAAGTCTGGGGGATTATGAGGGACTATGCACCGAGGTAATCTGCCGTGACTATGATCTGTCTCCGGAGGAAGCCACCGTGCTTTTCCAGCATATGTGGACTTACACCTACGGAATAAGCGCCCTCTGCGCAACTCATATGTGTATGTTCCCCGAAAACGAGATCGCCGACCGCCTCGGAACGGAATTTCTTGCGATCACATCTATGATCAAGAGCGGAAATATGAACGTCACCACTCCCCCGCCCGTCCCCGGAAACGACAAGGAAAGCCTCAAGACAAATGAAATACTGGCGGGGCTGAAATAAGCCGGTCTTTATTCGCTGCGATTATCTGCCGGGTGGAGCCCGTACCTCTCATAAAACGCGTCGATATCCGCCTCAGTTTTCACAAGCTCCGCGCAGACGAGTTTCTTTTCAGAGCGGTTGTAGAAGCCTATCGTCTTTTCGCCGGTACATACGCTTGACTCAACCCTGATGTCTGCGGCTGTATAACCCTCAGGCAGAGGAAGCACGGTTTTCGGCTTTCTGAATATGCTCATTATTTCACCCCCAATTATAACACATTTACCCCGGTGTATTGCACGCCGGGGTATCATTTTATTCCTCCGATGTCTGTTCAACGGCAACTTCCTGACCAAAAACATGGATCTCGCCGTCCTCCACATGATAGAGTATACCGGAATAGCTGCCGTCCGGCTGCTTTCCGGCGAAGTACGGCTCATTGCCCTGCCTAAGAGCCATATAATCAGTAAACACCGTTGCCAGCCAGACCGCATAAACCGCCGACACCGCCAGAACCGCAGCCGCAGCCGCTTTCTTGAGCCGGGGAACGGACGGGAAACCGCCCTGCCAGCGGTTGAGTATCCTGCGCAGAAGCTCCGAAAGTCCCCACAAAAGCAGCAGAGCCGAGGGAACGATCACAGCAACCCACAGCCATTCCTTCCAGTTGAGAGGAACAATATAGAAAATCGAACCCACTAGCCAGCAGCAGACGCAGAATGCCGCCGCGACAGCTATCAGCATTGCGGTGTGCCACTTTTTATACGGTCTGCAAATCGCGAGCAGCACCCCGAAACATACTGCCGCGGTCATATACACCGCCATGACCGACAACCGCTCATGCGGGATACCAAATATATTCTGCAATATCAGCAGAGCGGAAATTCCCATTACAACGGTAAGTCCGCCGGGGAGCGCCCTTTTCAGCACGTTTGCAATAAAGCTTCCCTCTACCCTGCTGTGGTTAGGCTCAAGCGCCAGCAGGAATGACGGCGCGCCGATGAACAGCGAGCTGATCAGAGTAAGCTGAATTGGCTGGAACGGATATGCCGCCGGAACGAACAGAAACAGCACCGCCAGCAGGAACGAGAACACTGTTTTCACCAGAAACAGCGACGCAGAGCGCTGAATATTGTTGATACAGCGGCGACCCTCCTGAACAGCCAGCGGCATTGAGGAAAAGTCAGAATTAAGCAGCACAAGCTGCGAAACGCACCGCGCCGCGTCGCTTCCTGACTGCATTGCCACTGAGCAGTCCGCCTCCCGTAGAGCAAGCACATCGTTTACGCCGTCGCCGGTCATTGCGACCTTATGTCCTGCGGCTCTCAAAGCACGGACAAGCTCCAGCTTGCGGGCGGGGGTAACTCTGCCGAAAACAGTGTATTTCTCCGCCGCAGCAGACAGTTCCTCACCAGTCAACTCAGACGCGTCCACGAAGCATTCCGCGCCGGCAAGCCCCGCCTTAGCCGCCACATTAGATACCGTTACCGGGTCATCGCCGGAAATTACCTTGAGCGTCACTCCCTGCTCGCGGAAATATGCAAGCGTTGAAGGCGCGCTCTCCCGTATCTCGTCCGAAAGGATAACCAGCGCTTTCGGGCTTAAATTCTCTGGCAGCGCCTTTTCCGGAAGTGCCTCCGGGCTTTGCGCCAGAAGCAGCACCCTCTGCCCGGATTTTGAGTATTCCTCGCATTTCCCGCTTATTCTATGGTATTCCTCCGGCGGGAGGACAAAGCTTGGCGCACCCAGAATAAGCGTTCCTAAGCCATCAAGCTGCGCGCCGCTCCACTTCCTTGCCGAGGAAAAAGGCTCTGTACGCACTGCCTTTGCTCCGGTACTCTGCGGGAATTTCTTCGCGATAGCCGCCATTGTCTGGTTTTCCGCGCCCATTACCTCCGCAAGAGCTGACAAAGCTGCTTCCGCATTGTATTTTTCGTCCAGAAGATGTATTTCAGAAAGCTGCATATTCCCGGTGGTTATCGTCCCGGTCTTGTCTAAGCAAAGCACGTCAACCCGCGCAAGGCTCTCAACGCAGTACAGATCCTGACACAGGGTCTGCCGCTTCCCCAGACGTATGGAACTTACCGCAAGCGCAACGCTTGTCAGCAGCACCAGACCCTCTGGTATCATGCCGATAATCGCGGCGGTGGTGCTGGTTACACTGTACTGAAGCTCCTGATGAGCCACGAAAAGCGCCTTTGTGAACAGCACCAGCGCAAACGGAAGTATGCACACGGATATCGTGGAAATTATCTTGTTTATTGCGCTCATCATCTCAGAATGGCGCTTTTTCTGCTTTTTCGCGCCGCTGGCGATCTTATTTGCATACGCCGCCGCCCCAACCGCAGTTACCTCCGCCTTTCCGCCGCCGCTCACCACAAAGCTTCCGGAATACAGAGTATCTCCGGGACGCTTGGTGACTGTTTCGCTCTCTCCGGTGAGCAGGCTTTCGTCCGCTTCAAGCTCTCCCTCGGCAAGCACTCCGTCCGCGCAGAGCTGACGTCCTGCGGAAAGCAGCATTATATCTCCGGGAACGATATCCGCCACCGGAAGCACCTGCTCCTCCCCGTCGCGAAGCAAATGCGCCTTGGGCGCGGAGATCAGCGAAAGCCTGTCGATGGTGCGCTTGGAGCGTATCTCCTGAAAAATGCCTATGGCGATGTTGCAGAGAATTACTCCCATGAACAGCATATTCCGGTATGCTCCCACCAACGCCACCATCACCGCGAGAATGATATTTATAAGATTGAACAGCGTGAAAATGTTGTCTGCAAATATCCTGCCCACGCTCTTGGTTTTTACCGAAAAGTTGCCGTTGCTCTCGCCGCGGGCTATCTTTTCCTCAGCCTCACGCTTGGAAAGCCCGGTTTTTATATCCGTCATTGCCTCACCGCCCTGCACATAATGTATATTAGTAAATAGTATATCCCTAAAGAAAAAATTTGTCAAGCGGGATCACCGGAAATATTTGTGAAAAGTACCTGAATGGGATATTCAGTCTGACATCAGTTGCATTCACCCGGCAGCAGTCCTCAAATTAGGTTATATCCTTACCTTGTTAATTTTCCTTAATTTAATAAGACAATATTTCATAGCTGTTGTAATATTTACCCAGAAAAATTTCCGCTGCAAACATACTTTTATACGCTCTGCCACTTGAAATTTTGTTCTGAGTATGCTATAATATCTAAGGTTATAAAAGGTATGCTGTGCTTTTTTGCAGCGCCTTGATAAATTACTGACAAAAACCGGAGTATCCCGGAGCTGTCAGCGTCATCAGGAGGAAATATTATGGCAGACATTCAGAAGCTTTATGAACTGTGGCTCAACAAGGCAGTTGCAGACCCCGACCTCAAGGCGGAGCTTGAAAGCATTAAGGACGACAAGGACGGAAAGAGCGACCGCTTCTACCGCGACCTCGAATTCGGCACCGGAGGACTCAGAGGAGTTATCGGCGCAGGCACCAACAGAATGAACGTATATACAGTCAAGAAGGCTACTCAGGGTCTTGCTGAATATATCCTCGCAAGCGGCGAAAAGAAGTGCGTTGCAGTATCCTACGACAGCAGAATAAAGTCCGACTACTTCTCTAAGAGCGCGGCTGAAGTGCTTGCTGCAAACGGCATCAAGGTTTACATCTACAAGGAGCTTATGCCTACTCCCATGCTTTCATGGGCTGTAAGAGCGCTTGACTGCGGCGCAGGTATCATGGTAACAGCAAGCCACAACCCCGCAAAGTACAATGGCTACAAGGTTTACGGCGCAGACGGCTGCCAGCTTACTCTTGAAGCTGCTGAGGCAGTGCTCGCAAAGATCAATGAAATCGACATCTTTGAGGGTATCAAGTCCGTTGATTTCGACAAGGCTATGGCTGACGGAATGATCAATTACATCGAGGACAGCGTTATCGACGCTTATCTCGAAAAGGTAAAGGAACAGGGTCTGCACACCGACCTCGTTGCAGACAGCGGCTTAAAGGTAGTTTACACTCCTCTGAACGGCACCGGCAACAAGCCCGTTCGCCGTATCCTCAAGGAGATCGGCATAAAGGACGTTGTGGTAGTTCCAGAGCAGGAAAACCCCGACGGAAACTTCCCCACCTGCCCCTATCCGAACCCTGAGATCAAGGAGGCTCTTGCCGTAGGTCTGAAGCTCTGCGAAACTGAAAAGCCCGACCTGCTGCTTGCCACCGACCCGGACTGCGACCGTGTAGGTATCGCTGTTCCCGACGGCGACCACTACGAGCTGTTCACCGGAAACGAAGTAGGCGCGCTGCTTCTGGAATACATCTGCAAGGAGCGTATCGCTCTCGGCAAGATGCCCAAGAATCCCGTTGCAGTCAAGACAATCGTTACCACCGACATCACAAAGGCTATCTGCGCTAAGTATGGCGTGGAGCTTCGCGAAGTGCTCACCGGCTTCAAGTTCATCGGCGAGCAGATCGGTTTCCTTGAGGCAAAGGGCGAGGAAGACCGCTACATCTTCGGATTTGAGGAGAGCTACGGTTATCTTGCCGGCGGCTATGTTCGCGATAAGGACGCGGTTGTGGCTTCCATGCTCATCTGCGAAATGGCTGCGTTCTACCGCACAAAGGGTATCTCCCTCATCGAAGCAAGAAAGAGAATGTACGACGAGTACGGCGTATATTACAACAAGCTTGAGAACTTCACCTGCGAGGGCGCAAGCGGCATGGAGCGCATGAGCGAGATCATGTCCGACCTCAGAAAGAACGGACCCAAGTCCATCGGCGGTCTGGCGGTTGAAGCTGTTGCGGATTACGAGGCTTCCACAAAGACCTTTGCTGACGGAAAGACCGAGGAGATCACCCTGCCCAAGTCCAACGTTATCACTTTCTATCTTCAGGATTCCGCAAGCGTTGTCATCAGACCCTCCGGAACCGAGCCGAAGATCAAGGTTTACTACACCACGAAGGGCGCTGTCAAGGAGGACGCTGTGGCTCTCCAGCAGAAGCTTTCCGCTGACTTCACAAAGGTTCTCGGCTTCTGATTTTTACTTTCCGTAAAAAAATTTAAAAAATTTCAAAAAACCACTTGAAATTTATTTAAAAGTATGATATACTGTATACTTGTAATGATTATGTCAAGGTCTGAACCGCTGACAGTAAGCAAATCAGGGTTTGGCATATATGGATTGAGGTGAAATTCATGAAGGAAGGTATTCATCCCGCATACGAAGCTACTGTTATCAGATGCGCTTGCGGCAATGAAATCGCTACACGCTCTACCAAGAAGGACATCAGAGTAGAAATCTGCTCTAAGTGCCACCCGTTCTTCACCGGTAAGCAGAAGCTGGTTGACTCCGGCGGACGTGTTGACAGATTTAAGAAGCGCTACAACATGGGCAAGTAATTGTTCAAATGTAAGTAGTTTGAATGTAGTAAAAAACACACGCTTGAGGGCTTTACCCATTTCTTGCGTGTGTTTTTGCGTTTTTGGGACTCACTGAGAATACGAGGTTCACATGGAATATAAAACCATCGCGCGCCGCTGCGAAGCCAGCTTTATTGAAAAGAAGTCGGAATTTATCGGCTACCTCTGCCCTGTTCAAACCGAGGAGCAGGCGATCGCGTTCATTGAGGAGATACGCGCCATGCACCGGAAGGCTACCCACAACTGCTACGCGTATATCCTACGGGAGAACAACGCCGCGCGGCATTCCGACGACGGAGAGCCGGGCGGAACTGCGGGAGTGCCGATATACGAGGTGCTGCGTAAGGAAGGACTTACCGATGTGTGCTGCGTGGTAACAAGGTATTTCGGAGGGATACTCCTCGGCGCGGGAGGGCTTGTCCGCGCCTACACAAAGGGCGCAAAGGACGCTGTGGACGCGGCGCAGATAAAGTGCATGGCTTCTGCGGCGGAGCTTCTTGTCACGGTGGATTACGGACTGTACGGAAAGTTGGCTCAGATTTTTACAGACTATGACGCAAGGGTGGCAAATGAGGAATTTGCCGACAATGTGCGCATAACCCTTTATATCCGTGAGGAAAATTCGCAGAAACTCAAGGACAAGCTGATCGACTCCTGCAACGGCAATATTGTTGTTGAAGATGCACAAATATTAAACTATGATTTTGCATAGTTTTCACAAAATTCGGTTTTAAAAAAGGAATTAAGGCAGGCAAAACTGTATATATTATCAGAGGGGATTTTTATGTCCTTTTTTGATGCTTTTTGTGAAAGGAGCAGCCTGCCATGCTTCCAAGAGAACGTATAATGCAGAATGAAGCACTTACGCTCAGCGAATTTGCCTGCAAAGCCGCTGATACTAAGGGTCGTGCAAGACCGGAGCAGCCGGACGACTTCCGGACTGACTTCCAGCGCGATCGTGACAGAATTATCCACTGCAATGCGTTCCGGCGGCTCAAACATAAAACGCAGGTGTTCCTTATCCCCCACTCAGACCACTACCGCACGCGGCTTACACATACTCTGGAGGTTAGCCAGATCTCCCGCACGGTTTCCAGAGCGCTGGGACTTAACGAGGATCTGACCGAAGCGATCGCTCTGGGACATGATCTGGGGCATACTCCCTTTGGACATGACGGAGAGCGCGCTCTGAAATCGCTTCTTCCCAGCGGATTTGCTCATAATCAACAGGGACGTAGAGTTGTGGAGCTCATCGAAAAGGACGGAAAAGGGCTTAATCTCACCGCCGAGGTAATAGACGGCATCGTGGGTCACACTACCTCCGGAAACGCAAAACCGCCGTTTACACGAGAGGGCATGGTGGTGCGATACTGCGATAAGATTGCCTACATAAACCACGATATTGAGGACGCGATCCGCGGCGGACTTATCAGCGACAAGGATCTGCCGGAGTTCCCGGTGAGAATTCTCGGAGCGACAAAATCCGAGCGTATAGCCTCGCTGGTGCGTTCCCTTGTGGAGGGCGGCGCGGAGAAAATCCACATGGACGCAACCACCCAGAAAGCCCACGATGAGCTGCGGGCATTCATGTTTGAGCGGGTGTACCGCGCAGAACCTACTGTCGCCGAAATGGACAAGGCGCAGTATATTGTTGAGTTCCTCTACAAATACTTTATAGACAAGCCGAATGAGATGCCTACGCTTTATTTATCGCTCGCGGAGCGGTTTGATCTGCCGACAGCGGTGGGTGATTTCATCAGCGGAATGACCGATGATTACGCAGTTAATCTTTTTAAGGAAATCTGTATACCCAAGGGTTGGATCGGCGGAGGAGCGAAAATGAGTTAACCAAAGGAAAGAGGTGATCTGAATGGCACTGCCTGACGGCTTTCTTCAGGAGCTTCGGGACAACAACGAAATAGTTTCCGTGATCGAGAATTACGTTGAACTTAAGCGCTCCGGCAGCACCTATTCCTGCCGCTGCCCATTCCATTCAGAGCGCACTCCCTCATTCCACGTCTATCCCAACACCCAGAGCTACTACTGCTTTGGCTGCGGCGCGGGCGGCGATGTCATTACCTTTATCCGCACGATAGAAAACCTTGACTACATCGAGGCTGTGCGGTTCCTTGCCCAGCGCGCCGGAATGCCCATGCCGGAGGACAGGAACGATGACTCCGCAAAAAAGCGTCAGCGGCTTTACGAGATGAACCGCGAAGCCGGAAAGTTCTTCCACCGGCAGTTGTTTTCCCCGGAAGGCGCAGATGGTTGGAATTACATCACCGGACGGCAGCTTACAGAGCATACTATCCGGCATTTCGGGATAGGCTATGCAGTGAACGACTATCACAAGCTGCACTATTATATGCGAAATCTCGGCTTCTCCGAGGACGAGCTTATTGAAGGCTCGCTGCTTGTGAGAAATAACAACCGGGTCTATGACAAATTCGTAAACCGGGTGATGTTCCCGATTTTTGACACCCGCGGCAATATCATCGCTTTCGGAGGACGCGCCCTTGCGGCGGACGCTCCGGCGAAGTACCTCAACAGCGCGGAAACCTATGTTTTCCAGAAGCGGGACAACCTGTTCGCACTTAACTACGCCAAGAATTCAAAGGCGGATTACTTCATTCTATGCGAGGGCTACATGGACGTTATTTCCATGCATCAGGCAGGGTTTGACAGCGCAGTTGCCACCCTCGGCACGGCAATCACCGCAACTCAGGCGCGGCTTATCGGGCGCATGGGAAAATCCGAGGTAATTCTATCCTACGACTCGGACGGGCCGGGACAGAAAGCGGCATCACGGGGAATAAACCTGCTCAGTGAAGCAGGGGTAAAGGCGCGGGTGCTTCAAATGACCGGCGCGAAAGACCCGGACGAATATATCAAAAAATTCGGCGCGGAGGCTTTCGCGCACCTTATCGAAAGCTCCGGCGGCGCTATTGACTATGAAATGGGAAAGCTGACTGCCGGACTTGATTTGAACAAGGAAGAGGACAGAGCCTCCTATCTCAAAAAAGCCGTGGTATTCCTTGCGCAGATAAGAAATCCGCTGGAGCGCGCGGTTTATGTTTCAAAAGCGGCGGAAAATGCGAATATTCCCGCTGAAACGGTGCGTTTTGCAGTTCAGAGCGAAATTTCACGACAAAAAAAGAAATCCGACAAGGAGGAGCAGAGAAACCTCATTTCGCCCCGGAATACAGATAAAATCAATCCGGAATCGGCGAAGCTCCCGCGGGAGGAGAAAGCGGAGCGCGGTATACTGTGCTTTGTTTTCAACAATCCGGACAAGCTGGAGTACGTCAGAAAAAAGCTCACCGGAGGATTTGCCACCGAATTCAACCGCAGGGTATTTGAATTCATGGAGCAGAAACACAATTCCGGCGCGGTTCTGAACGGAAGTATGTTCAACGAAGCTTTTTCCACCGACGAGGTAGGAAGAATATACGGCACGCTGAACGATTTTTCACAGTTCGCGCATTCGGAGGACGTTGTAAACGACTATATCACGGTGCTCAATGAGTACCATGAAAAAATAAATCAGAGAGAAGCCGGCAGTATGTCTGCGGACGAGCTGCTGGCGTTTGCACAGAAGCAAAAGGAGAAGAAAAGCAAATGACAGAGAACAATGGCGGAGCAACTCTTCACGAGCTGCTCACACAGGGAAAGCAGAAAGGAAGCCTCACCACAAAGGAGATAACCGATGTGCTTGAGGAGCTGAATTTTGACGCTGAACAGATCAACGGTATCTACGAGGAGCTGGATAATCTCAACATCAAGATCGTTGACGACTACACTGCTGACCTTGATATTGAAAACCTGATCGACCTTGCGGAAAGTGAGAATGCGGACGAAAGCTACGACACAGATGGAATGCTCGCGGACGACTCGGTAAAGCTTTACCTCAAGGAAATAGGACGCATTCCCCTGCTCACCACTGAGGAAGAGATCAAGCTTGCAGAGCGCATGGCAAACGGCGACCCCGCGGCAAAAAAGCGCCTGAGCGAGGCTAATCTCCGTCTGGTGGTAAGTATTGCGAAAAAGTACGTCAGACGCGGAATGCAGTTCCTCGACCTCATTCAGGAGGGAAACCTCGGTCTTATCAAAGCGGTGGACAAGTTCGACTATACCAAGGGATTCAAGTTCTCCACCTATGCTACTTGGTGGATAAGACAGTCAATAACCAGAGCTATTGCGGATCAGGCAAGGACTATCCGTATTCCGGTACACATGGTCGAAACTATCACTAAGGTCAAGAAGATGCAGAGCCAGCTTCTGCACGAAAACGGCTACGAGCCGACTGAGGACGAGATCGCGGAAAAGCTGAATATGCCGCTGGATAAGGTGCGCGAGATAATCAGGATCGCGCAGGATCCGGTGTCCCTTGAAACTCCTATCGGAGAGGAAGAGGACAGCCACCTCGGCGATTTCATTCCAGATGAGGACGCCCCCGCGCCTGCGGATGAGGCGTGCAACAGCGTACTGAAACAGACCCTCGGCGAGGTTCTGGATACGCTGACAGACCGGGAAAAGCGCGTTATTATCCTGAGATTTGGACTGATCGACGGAAGACAGAGAACTCTGGAGGAGGTCGGTCAGGAATTTCAGGTGACAAGAGAAAGAATTCGTCAGATCGAAACCAAGGCGCTCAGAAAGCTGCGTCACCCCACCCGCAGTAAAAAGCTGAAGGATTTTCTGGAATAACTGCTCTTATTTACTACATATTCCGCATATATAATTTACACTGGAAAGGATAAACAATGAGCAATGAAAAAGTGATCAGCGAGCTTCTCGATCAGGGAAAACTGAACGGAAAGCTCACAACAAAAGAAATCACCGACGCCATTGAGGAAATGGATATTGACGCAGACCAGATAAACAAGCTGTATGACGACCTTGAAAGCAATAATATCGAAATCGTAGACGATATCACTCCCGGCGACCTTGACACTGCGCTGGACTACAACGATGACAGCGACTATTCCACCGATGGAATCGCGGTAGACGACCCGGTTAAGGTGCACCTCAAGGAAATCGGCAGGATCCCGCTTCTTTCGACTGAGGAGGAGATCCAGCTTGCGGAAAAGATCAGCTCCGGCGACCAGTACGCAAGGGACAGGCTCATTGAAGCTAATCTGCGCCTTGTGGTGAGCATCGCAAAGCACTTTGTCGGCAGAGGAATGCCTTTCCTTGACCTCATTCAGGAAGGATATATAGGTCTTATCAAGGCAGTTGAGAAGTTCGATCACACAAAGGGATATAAATTCTCTACCTATGCAACATGGTGGATAAGACAGTCCATTTCAAGGGCGATCGCTGATCAGGCGCGTACTATCCGCATTCCTGTTCATATGGTGGAAACCATCACCAAAGTCAAAAAGGCACAGAACCTGCTTCTTCACCGCAACGGTCATGAGCCTACCGTGGAGGAGGTTGCAAAGGAGCTTAACATGACCCCGGAGCGTGTGCGCGAGATAATCCGTATCGCGCAGGATCCTGTTTCCCTTGAAGCCCCTGTGGGCGAGGAGGAGGACAGCTTCCTCGGAGATTTCATTCCCGACGAGGACGCTCCCGCTCCGATCGACAGCGCAATGCAGTCGGTATTCAAGGACGAGCTTAACAAGGCTCTGGATACCCTGCCGGAAAGAGAGCGCGACGTGCTGAAGTTCCGCTATGGAATTGGCAGCGACCGTTCCCACACCCTTGAAGAAGTCGGACAGCAGTTTAACGTTACCAGAGAGCGTATCCGCCAGATCGAGGCGAAAGCCCTCAGGAAGCTGCGTCAGCAGTCCAGAAGCAAAAATCTCCGCATATTCCTTGACTGATATTCCGGAATATGCGTACATAAGTAAATCCCGGAGCATTTCAATTACTCCGGGATTTCAGTGTGTCGAAAAACTAAGAGCGAAGCGACAAAACCGCGCGAAGCGCGGAGTTGATTTTCGCTTCCTTTTGGTACAAAAGGAAGTGGGGTATGGGGCGAAGCCCCATATGTTCAGCCTTTCCCGGCTGAACGCCGGGAATTTCGCCTGCGGCGAAACCGCACGAACCAACGGGTATGGGGCGAAGCCCCATTTCTAATCCGCGCGAAGCGCTACTTAATAATTTCTTTCCCTCTTCACTATCCTTCCTTTGAAAAGAGCGAAGCAATTTTTCAAACGCTCTCCACTATTTCTACAAGATGATATCCCGGAGCATTTCAATTACTCCGGGATTTTTTTATTCTTCATTCAGATTTTTAACGCTCTCACGGCGTATCAGCTTTCCGGTGAC
>JAGAJA010000035.1 GCA_017829075.1 Oscillospiraceae bacterium
CAGGAAATCTTTGCAGAAATCCAGCACCGCTATCGTCGTCAAAGAAACTTGACGTACATACAGTACGCCTGCGTTTCTTTTCCTAGATATCGGTACTGTCTTTCAGCAAATCTTTTCCTTCGTTCAAACGGTTATTAGTATCAGACGGAAAATATGCGGAAAAGTCGCAGATTTATTTCCGGCAGATAGTTTCAACCGTGCTGCCGTCCTTTCCCTTGCGGACATATATCTGCATATCTCTGAAATAATCCTGAATGCTCTCCACATGGGTGACGATGCCCACCGTCCGGTTCTGTTCCCGGAGGTGTTCTATCACCGCGAAAGCTTCTTCAAAGGTGTTCTTGTCAAGGCTGCTGAAGCCCTCGTCAATGAACAGCATATCCGCGCTTCTCCCCGCGCCGCGGCGCAGTGTGTACTCCGAAAGACCTATCGCCAGCGCAAACGAAGCCATGAACCGCTCTCCACCGGACAGCGTTGAAACGTCCCGCTTGGCGTTTGTTCCGGAATTGTTGTCGATTATGTCGATATCAAGCCCCGCGGCGGAATTCGCCCGCATTCCCTCTTCCCGCAGCACGAACCGGTATCTGCCGCCGCTCAATGCCTCCAGCCGCTTGTTTGCCTCCTCAAGAACCCCGGCGAACATTCTCATCTGGATATAGGTTTCAAAAGAGATACGCGCCTCGCCGCTTCCGTTTATCACCCGGTTCAGTTCGTTGAGCGTTTTCTGTTTTCCGGTAAGCTCCCCGGCGCTTCTGATGATCCCGTCTAAACTGCTCTTTGCGGCGCTGTACCCGGCTATTTGCGCGCTGAACTTCTTTATTTGCTCGTTCAGCCCTGACTGCTTGTCCCGGAGCATTCTCTCCGCTTCGTCAAACTGCCCGACCGCCTGTATCTCCTGCTTGTCCGGCAGCTTTTTTTCGCGTTCTGAGAGGGTTGCCGCTGCCGCGGTGAGCTTCTCACTGTATTCGCTTATCTCCTTTTCAAGCCTTCCACGCTCCTGCTTGTCCGCAAGATATCCGCTCAGTTCCTCCTCGCTTGAAAATCCGCACTGAGTTACCTTTGCTGCAAGGGCAGCTTCCGCCGATTTAAGTCCCTCTGTGGTATCGTCAAGGAGCTTCCTCAGCTCCTCGCAGCGGGCATTCGCGGAAGCCGCGTCCTTTTCAGCGCGGCTCAGCCCCTCTGCGGAGTTTTTCTGGCGCATTTCTATCTCA
The DNA here is from genome assembly GCA_017829075.1 of Oscillospiraceae bacterium. The sequence goes on from JAGAJA010000035.1 coordinate 1,212, forward strand.
CTTGCCCTGCGCTGCTTTTCGGAGATGACCTTCGAAAGCTCCTCCGGAGCGCGCCCGTCAAGCCCCTGACGGTTAAGCTCTATCTCCTTGTTTTTCGCGGCAATAGAGGTGTTGAGTGCGGAAATATCCTCCGTCAGGGATCTCTGACCGTCTTGCAGCTTTATGAGCTGGTTTTCCCGTTCGGAAAGCTCCCGTGAAACCTCCGGCAGGGTTTCCGCAGCTTTTCTGCACTCCGCGAGCAATTCCACAGCTTCCTCTCTCCGCTGCTCCAGATACTCCGCTTTTGCGCTGACCGCAGCAGAAACACCGGTTTCGTTAGGGTCGCCGCAGCCGATCATCGCCGAAAGTTCCTCAGTCACCGCCCCCCGTTGAAGCTCCAGCCGCCCGGCGATCCCGGAAAGCCCGCTGTCCGCCTCTGCCTTTTTCTTACGCGCCGCCGCAGCAGCTTTCTCAGATCGCTTTATATCCGCTTCGGTGGGAATATCCTCCGTCCACTGCGCTGGGAATGGGTGTTCCTTTGAGCCGCACACCGGGCACTCTACCCCGGATTTCAGCTTTTTCGCAAGCCTTGCTGCCTCTCCGAGATAATACCTCTGCTGTATCCGTGCCAGAGCCTCCTCCGCCTGCTCAAGAGCGGTCTGCTCCGACTTGCATATGTCCTCCGCTGCGGAATATTCCCGCTTCATCTGCTCAAGTCTGCCAAGACTTTCAGAAAGGGCGATTACCCGCTTTATTTCCTTTTCGGCAGCTTTCAGCTCCGCTTCCGAACCGCTCAGCTTTGCCGCCGTTATTTCCAGACGGCTCTTCTCCTCCGAGAGAGCTTTAATCCTGTCGGAGCATACCTGCTGCGCCGCCTGATTTTCGGTAAGCTCTTTCCGCCTGAGCTCCATGTCTTCTTCCAGACGCTTTGCTTCTTCTTCGGAACGGCGGACTTCTTTGCATTTATTCAGCAGCTCGGTAAGTTTCGGCAGTTCCCCGGTGATCTCTTTCAGTTCCCCAGAAAGCCCCGCCGCCTCCGCGCTTTCCTTTGCGGCAGCCGAAAGCGCAGCTTGAGCCTCTTTCTGACCTGATACAGCATCGCCATGCTCCTTTTCCGCAGTTGTGAGCTTTTTCGCAAGGCTGTCCCGCTGAATAAACTCGCTTCTTGCTTCTTCCGCGCGCTTCTGATTTTCCAGACGTTCCTTTTTCGCGTCATATTCAGCTTTCTCGGAAATAATCTTATCCATTGCCGCCTTTGCTTCGGCAAATAATTGCAGAGCAGCGTTGTTTTTCAGGGCTTCATTTTTCTGCTCGCTGTTTTTGATAAGCTCTCCTGTAACGGCTTCGCTCTGCTTCTCGGCGGCTGCCTGCTCCTCTGAAAGGCTCTCCAGCAGCCTTTGGAGTTCCTCTGACTTCTCCCCGGCGCCGCTCAGCAGGTATACTCCCTCCTGCTCCGGGAATACGCTTTCCATTACAGACTGATACTGCTTTGAAAGCCCCTCAAGCTGCCGGTCAACGCTTTTGCTCCATTCCTCAACAACATCAGCGTATTTCTCATATAGCTGAGTGCTGAAAATCCGCCGCAGAGTTTCCTTTCGTTCGTTGGTTTTCGCCGTCAGAAACTTGTCGAATTCCCCCTGAGGAAGCACAGAAACCCTAAGAAACGACTCCCGGTCAAAGCCGGTTATTTCAGTGACGGCTTTCGTGACATTCTTCTTCACAACTGTACCGTCCGGCATATAGAGCAGCGCTCCCGCTCCCCGGTCGGAGCTTTCCCCCGGTCTTTTCAGCTCCGGAGTGTCCCGTCGCACCGTGTAGTCCTTGTCCTTTACTGAAAACGTCACCTCGGCATAGCTTTCCGCCTTTTTCCCGGCGTCCTGATTTCGCAGAGTATCCCCCTTGCGCAGGCTTCCGCTGGGCTGCCCGTACAGTGCAAAGCACACCGCGTCAAAAATCGTGGTTTTACCCGCTCCGGTATCTCCGGAAATAAGAAACACCTGATTACTGAACTGGGTGAGGTCTATCGTTTCAGTCCCTCTGTACGGGCCGAAAGCCGACATTACCAGCGTTTTAATTATCATCGCACTCACCTCCCGCCTGCAAAGAGTCCTTATCACAGAGCTGCGGCGGCTGGCTCAGCAGGTCGTTTACGCTTCCCTCTGCAAAGGCTCTTTCCGTAAGCTCATAAATATACTCCGCGCTTTTCAGAAGCCCCTCTTCCGGATCGTTTTTCGTCACCCTTCTGTAAAAACGGCTGAATTCCTCGCCGAAGCTCCAGCTTTCGCCGTCCTCTGGCTCCTCCGTTTCGTCAGCGCCGCCGTCCTTATTCCGGTATTTCAGCGCCAGCATATTTGGGAATTTCCCCCGAAGCTGCGCCGCAGCACCGATAACTCCGTCAAAGTCGCTCACCGTGATATAGCTGTAATCCTCCACCGCCGGATATTCCTCCGACATCAGTGTTGAAAAGCTGTCGTCCAGTACCCGGAAACCGTGCAGCGGACGTATCTCCCAGTGCTGGACAGCAAAATCTCCGTCCGGCTCTATGTCAATGATATCAACGTATTTCTGCGGCTCTTTTGCCTCCGATCCGGAATAGCATACCGGAGAGCCGCAGTACCGGGCGCGCTCCCCGACATTCATCGGAGTATGTATATGCCCAAGCGCGGTGTAGGCAAAGCCCTCAAACACACTGCCATCAGCGCACTGCTGCATTCCGATCAGCTTTCCGGACACCTCGGACACCGCCTGATGCGCCACCAGAATACAGGGACGCTCTCCGGGCAGCCCGGCATGGCTAAGCACTGTCCTGATTGCCGCAGTGATGTCCGGTATCTCCTCATCGGGGTAGACCTGCCGCACGTCCGAGGGCGCAATAAACGGCAGCATCGCAATATCGAAATCTCCCAGACGTTCCACACGGACAGGGGCTTCCGCCGAAAATTCCCTTGCAATGTAGATACCCAACTGAGAGAGCAGCTTCTCATTTGCAGCGACCCGGCGGGCGCTGTCGTGGTTTCCGCTGACACAGTATACTCGCATTCCCAGCTTTACCGCGGCGGTAAGCAGTCTGCCGAACATTTCCTCCGCGTCCGCAGAGGGCAGGCTCTTGTCATAGATATCTCCGGCAATAAGCAGCGCGTCTATCGGCTTTTCCTCCGATACCTCGCTGTATATCCTGCCGAGGATCTCCGAAAACAGAGCGTGTTCGATATCGGCGGTCATATCCGTTTCATTCAGCCGCTTGCCTAAATGCAGGTCGGCTATGTGCATTAATCTCATGGTTTTCTCCTGTTGTGAAACTTAAAGGGGCTGTTTCCAAAATGGCAGCCCCTTATGATCATTTGTATTTCTTTGCCGTTGATACCAGCTTGTTGATATATGTCGGGAAAGTCCATTTCAGAGTGGTTCTGTTCAGCATTCCAAAGGTTTCCGCTCCAGTACCGTATGCGTTGTTGTCCCACAGGAATATCGGTATTCCCTTTTCACCGAACACCTTCGGGAAATATTCCGCCCATTTCAGCCTGTCAGAGAGATTATCCTTGTTTATGGTGCCGCATTCTCCAATGATCGCGCCCACGCCCTTGCTGATGAATCTGTCATACAGCGTATCCGCAAGCCATGTAAGCTCTCCGGTGTTGTTCCAGTCAGTTTTAGTCGGATCAAATTTCGATGTTCCGTTCGCGTTCAGCGCGAAATTATAGGGAGTGTACGCGTGTATCGACACGATAAGGCTCTTGTCGTCAGGAACTGTAAATCCGTCCAGCCCGGAAGCAGATGCCCCATAAGTAGGTATCATCAGCGCACGGTAACGGTTGTTTCCTCCGGTGGCGCGGACTGTCTGAACAAAGGTCTCATTGTACTTGTTTATAACGCTTCTGCCCTCGGCATTGCCGCCGTTCCACTCGTTGGAGGTATTCTTCCACCTCGGCTCGTTCATGCCCTCGAAAATCAGCCGCTTTCCGTAGCCCTCAAACCGCTCAGCTATCTGCGTCCAAAGCTTCTTTATCTTCTTTTTGACGTCTGTCAGCGTGCTTTCATAGGGGTCGTTCCAGTTCTCGTGGTGCGCGTTCAGAATAACGTACATACCCTCGTCATAGGCGTAATCCACGACCTCCTGAACCCTGTCCAGCCAAGCCTTGTCTACGTTGAAATTATCATCGACATGATTGAACCACGTTGTCGGGATCCTCACAGCGTCAAATCCAGCATTTTTGACCTCCAGTATAAGCTCCTTTGTGACTTTCGGGTTGCCCCAGCTTGTTTCACTGTTCAGACCACTTCCCTTCGCATCAAGAGAGTTACCAAGATTCCAGCCGATGGTGATTTCATCGCAAAGCTTCACAGTATCTACCGGTGCGGTCAGCGCATCGCTGTCGGGCTCCTCCGGCTGCGTCACAGTGGGATTGCTCAATTCGCTCATGATGCCGCTCAGCTCCGTGCGGTTCAGCGCGGGTATCGTAGTAAGAAGCGATATCGCGGATACTACTGCCGCAAGTTTTGTAACTATCTGCATGACATTTCCTTTCCCAAGTTATACAGCGTCCGCTGCGCTCTCACCGGAAGCGCCCCGCATCATGGCTTCAAGCAGCACCGGATATTTGATTTCGTTGGTACGGCGGTCGAAAAGTCCAAAGGTTTCGCCGCTGTAAAACGCGCCATTGTCCCACCAGAAGCAGGGAATGCCGATCTCGCGGAACTTGCCGAAATAGTACTCAGCCCACTCTGCGCGGTATTCCTCGTTCTCACGGTTCATTGCGCCGCATTCGCCGATGATCACCGCCTGACCCTTGCTGATGAAAAGCCTGTCGAGAACCTCCGCCAACGTGTCTATATCCTGAGTACAGCCGACCTTTGAAGCGAGCCACTTAGATGTTCCGTTTTCGGCAAGCGCAAATCCATATGGGATATAAGCGTGTACTGATACAATAAGCCGGTCGTCCTCCGCAAGCTTCAGCGCGGAAAGCGCAGACTCTCCAGAATTCGCTGCATATGGGCATACCATCAGGAAACGATACTGATTATTTCCACCAGTAGCTCTTACCGCATCAACAAACACCTGATTAAGGTGATTTACCACTTCTCTGCCCTCGTCATTGCCGCCGTTCCACTCGAATTCAGTGTTCTTCCAGCGCGGCTCGTTCATGCCCTCGAATATAAGGTGCTCGTCATAGCCTTTGAAGCGCTCTGCGATCTGCGTCCAGCAGGTTTTCAGCTTTGCGGAGATCTCCTCCTCGTTTTCAGCGTAGGGAATGTACCATTCCTCATGGTGCATATTCAGGATAACATACATATCCAGATCATAAGCGTAGTCAACGACCTCCTGCACGCGGGCGAACCACTCCTCGCTGATAACGCTGTTTTCGTCCATCTGCTTTTCCCATGTGGTAGGAATTCTCACTGCGTTGAAACCCGCGTCTTTTACCGCCTGCATAAGCTCAGGGGTGGTTTTAGGGTTGCCCCAGCTTGTTTCCTGAGAAACTCCGCTGCCGCCGGTAGCGTCCAGTGTGTTGCCCAGATTCCAGCCAACCTTTATGTCGGAGGTAAGTTCCAATGCGGTAATCTCTGTGTTGAATTCATCGGGAGCTTCGGGCTGTTCTTCCTCGGTGTAGCTGCTGTCGTTTACCATGCTGGAGCTGTCTACAACATCGTTGTTACAGCCTGTTGCAGCGATGTAGCACAACCCTGCGAGAGCCGCAGCAATAATTGATCTCAGTTTCATTTTAATTCTCCTTGACTTCGCCCGGCGATATCCGGACGCATTTCCATATAAATATATTATATATTATTTTCCGCACAACGTCAAGGGGGAATGTTCAGAATGATAGATTTCTTTGAAATAAGCGGAGTTATCGATTGGTAAATTGGAATTTGTCGGGCAGTTTTCTGTTTGCACCTTAGCGCGAAGCGCAATTGTTTTTCGCTTCCTTTTGGCTTCCAAAAGGAAGCGGGGTGTGGGGCAGCGCCCCACTACTCGCGCGTAAGCGCGTTACTCGGCGCGGCAGCGCCGCTATACGCGTAAAAGGCGCTAAAGGGGCGCGGGGGAAAACAAGAGTTTTCCCCCGGTCTGTGGCTGACTGCGGCAGCCACAGACAACTACATCACCGTGCGTTTTCGGTGGGGATTGCCGCCCTTATTTACTGATTATATTTAAACTCCAAAGTTACAGCTAGGCAAGGAATTTTTTTTGAGTTTGTCAATGCCTGCTCCGCAGTCATTGACAGGGGGAAAACTCTTGTTTTCCCCCTGTAACCCCTTTAGCGCTTCTGACGCGTTTATGCGCTGCCGCGCTGAGTGGTGGGGCGCTGCCCCACACCCCGCTTCCTTTTGGAAGCCAAAAGGAAGCGAAAAGCAATTGCGCTTCGCGCAGAGCTGCAAATGGAAACCCGCCCGACAAATTTCAATTTAAAAATAGGTGCCGCCAAATTCCGCAGCACCTATTTTCTCAGTAAATATCCTTTTTGCTCTTAATATACCTTCGTATAAGCGTGAACACGATCAGTCCCAGGCACAGAATCAGGAACACCGGAACTAACCACCGGTTCGGAGTTTCGTTCTCCGCAGACTTCATATCCGTCCAGAGAGTCTGCATAAGCTGATTTGCCTCGTCTGACAGATTTACAAATACCGTGGTGTTCTCGTCAAGATATTCGTCGCCGGGATAGGATACAGGGTCGTTTCTCGTTTCCTCGTCCAGCATTTCATACGCCGCGCTGTGAGGCGTGGAATAGCAGATGTAGTCTATATTCGCATAGGCTATATCCGGCTCGCACATGAAGTTAATATACATTTCCGCCGCTTCCTTCTGCTTTGCGCCGGCGGGAATGCACATTGCGTCCACGAACAGGTTCGTTCCGCTCTGCGGGACAACAAACGCCAGATCCTCGTTCTCCTCAAGGATAGTCAGCGCGTCCCCGGCATAGTAGGGAGCGATCCACGCGTCATTCGCCGTCATTTTGTCGAATATCTCGTCCATGACATACGCCTGAACCACGCTTTTCTGCTCCTTGAGCTTGTTTGCGGCAGCGGTAAGCTCCACCTCGTCCTCGGTGTTGAGTGAATAACCCATCATTATCTCCGCAATGGCGAACGCGTCCCGCGGATTGTCGAACATCAGTATCTGGTCAGCATAATCCTCGTTCCACAGGATATCCCAGTCGATCTCCTCCTCAGGAATATCTATCTGAGTTGTATTGTATATTATGCCCACAGTACCCCATGTGTACGGCACGGAATATTGATTTTCCTCGTCATATGCAGAATTTACAAAGCTTGGCATGATGTACTTGAAATTCGGGATATTGTCGAAATCCAGCGGCTGGAGCATATCCTCCTTTATCATCTTGGATATCATGTAGTCCGACGGGATTATGACATCGTAATTCGCTCCGCCGCCCTTTAGCTTCGCGTAAAGTTCCTCGTTTGTGGCGTAGTTGGTGTAATTCACCTTGATACCGGTGAGCTTAGTGAACTCAGCGTTGACGTTCAGCGTTCCCTCGTCGCTTCCGGTGGAAATGTACTCGCCCCAGTTGTAGACGTTTATCGAGATGTCCTGACCCTTGAACCGGGTGTAATACTCCATATCCTCCACCGTCAGCGTCTGCTGCTCGGCTTCTTCATCTTCCTCCGGGGAGATATCTTCCTGTGAGCCTGCCGCGCAGCCGGTGAGCAGAACGGCGCACATTATCGCGCAAAACGGCTTTATTATGCTATTTTTCATCATTCTGCCTCTCCGTTAGTTTTATTCCGCGCCTGACGGTTTTCTATGATATTCTTCACTACCAGCACGATCACCACCGTCAGGAATATCAGCGTAGACAGAGCGTTTATCTCCGGCGATATCTTGCGGCGTGTCATGGAGTAAATTGTGATCGGCAGCGTCTGCGAGGTCGAACCGCTGGTGAAGTAGCTTATTACAAAATCGTCCAGCGAAAAGGTAAAGGACATCAGAAATCCGCTGACAACTCCCGGCATGATCTCCGGAAGAATTACCTTGCGCAGCGCTGTGAACGGACTGCACCCCAGATCCTGCGCCGCCTCGAACAAATTCGGATCCATCTGCCGGAATTTCGGCATTACATTCAGGATAACATACGGCACATCAAAAGTGATATGCGCGATAACAAGCGTCACGAAGCCGAACTCAAGGTTCATTCTCGCAGCAAAAAACACGAAGAGAAGCATGAGCGACACACCGGTTACGATCTCCGGATTTACAATCGGAATATTCGTGATGTTCATTACGATAGACTTAGGGACTTTCCGCATGGAGTTAATACCTATCGCGGCAAGCGTTCCCAGAACGGTCGCCGCAATGCTGGCGATAACCGCGATGATAAGCGTGTTCACCAGCGAAGAAATAATTACCTCGTTTCTGAATAGCTTTTCGTACCATTCAAGGGTGAAGCCGCTGAACACAGACCGGCTCTTTGTTTCGTTGAACGAGAAAACTATAAGAACAAATATCGGCACATATAGGAACATCAGCACAAGTCCCATATATACTCTTGCAAAGCCTTTTCCTTTCATTCCGGCACCCCCTTAAATAAGCACCTGATCGTCCGGATTTAACTGGTTCATTATTGTCATTATTACAAGAATAATTACCATAAGCACCAGAGAAATTCCAGCGCCGAGATGCGGGTTGTACGCATTTCCTAGGAACTGCATTTCTATCAGGTCGCCGATAAGCAGATTAGATCCGCCGCCCAGCATTCTGGAGATGATAAATGTACTGATTGCCGGCACGAACACCATAGTAACTCCCGACATGATACCCGGAACAGACAGCGGAACTATCACCCGGAACAGCACCGAAACCGCATTGCAGCCCAGATCGGACGCCGCCTCGATAAGGCTCTTGTCGATCTTCACCATGACGGAATACAGCGGCAGTATCATGAACGGCAGGTAGTTGTAAACCATACCCAGCACCACCGCGCCCTCAGTATTTATAAGCTTGAACGGGCCAAGCCCGAAAAATCCGAAGATAGTGTTGATTATTCCGTTGTTGCCAAGCAGGGTCATCCACGCATAAGTCCTAAGCAAGAAGTTCATCCACATCGGCAGCATGACTATCATAAGCATTGTACCCTGCTGGTGCTTTTTCATGCGCGACAGAATGAACGATATCGGATACGCCACCACAAGGCAGATGATCGTAGCAATTACCGCAAGCCATATAGAACGCACGAAAATATTCGCGTACTGCCCTACGTTGGCGATGTAGTCAAGCGTGAAATGCCCTTCCTCGTCGGTGAACGCAAAATAGCACACCATAAGCAGCGGGACAACAATGAATACCACCATCCACACGAGATAAGGGAACGCAAGAGCTTTAAGCTTTTTCATTCGCATTCCCTCCCGAAAGCTCCGGATAAGCGTTTTCCGGCTTTGTCTTTTTCATGATGTGAATATCAAATGGATCAACTGTCATTCCAATAACGCTTCCCACCGGCTCCGCCTTTGTGGAGTGGATAAGCCACTTGTGATCAACGCAGTCCACCGTCATCTCATAATGCACACCCTTGAACACTACGGACTCCACAATACCGGTGAGCTGCGCCTGCTCCGCAGGAATTACCTTCACGTCCTCAGGACGGATAACCACGTCAACCGTTTCGTTCTTTCCGAAGCCCTTGTCAACACACTCAAACCTCTTTCCGGCGAACTCCACAAGGCAGTCCTGCGGCATACAGCCGTTCACGATATTGCTTTCGCCGATGAAGTCTGCAACAAACGCATTCACCGGCTCGTTGTAGATGTCTATGGGAGAGCCGATCTGCTGGATATGACCGTTGTTCATTACCACAACGGTGTCGCTCATGGTGAGAGCCTCCTCCTGATCGTGGGTGACATATACAAAGGTAAGCTCCAGAGCCTGCTGTATCTTGCGAAGCTCTGTCTGCATCTCCTTGCGCAGCTTCAGATCCAGTGCCCCCAGAGGCTCGTCCAGAAGCAGAATCTTCGGGCGGTTCACCAGCGCTCTTGCAATAGCCACGCGCTGCTGCTGACCGCCGGAAAGCCGTTGTATCGAACGCTTCTCAAAGCCTGTGAGGTTCACAAGCTCCAGCATTTCCCCAACCCGCCTTACGATCTCCTTTTCACTTATCTTCTTTACCCTCAGTCCGAACGCGATGTTCTCATACACGTTCAGATGCGGGAACAGAGCGTATTTCTGGAATACTGTGTTTACGTCCCGCTTGTGGGGAGGGAGATCGTTTATGCGCTTTCCGTCAAGCATGACATCGCCGGAGGTGGGGGTGAGAAATCCTCCGATGATACGCAGCGTTGTGGTCTTTCCGCAGCCGGACGGGCCTAACAGCGTCACGAACTCCTTGTCCTTTATATCAAGATCAATGTTTTTCAGGATCTTTTCGCCGTCAAACTCAACGACAATATTCCGCAGGCTGATAATATTTTCCATTTATCACTCTTCCTTTTTCCGGATTTATACTAATAACCGTTTGAATGAGGGAAAAGATTTGCAGAGAGACAGTGCCGCTATCCAGGGAAACGCTGATTAAATCAAAATCGCCCCGTTCAAACGAGCGAACTCACGCGGCTGATTTTGATACGCTTCGCTTTAATCAG
>JAGAJA010000036.1 GCA_017829075.1 Oscillospiraceae bacterium
AGCGAACTCACGCGGCTGATTTTGATACGCTTCGCTTTAATCAGCGTGTCCCTAGGAAAAGAAACGCAGGCGTACTGTATGTACGTCAAGTTTCTTTGACGACGATAGCGGTGCTGGATTTCTGCAAAGATTTCCTGAGTTAAATGGTTATTAGTATCAGTGATTGAACGCGAATACGGCGCTTGCGCGACAATTTGTAGAAAAATCAGTGTCCGTTTGAAAAATCGCTTCGCTCTTTTCAAAGGAAAGATGTGCAGATAGGAAGAAAGAAGTGCGCTCCGCGCGGATTGAAATGGGGCTTCGCCCCATACCCGTTGGTTCGTGCGGTTTCGCCGCAGGCGAAATTCCCGGCGTTCAGCCGGGAAAGGCTGAACATATGGGAGCGAAGCGACCCACTTTATTCTTCCTTTTGTACCAAAAGGAAGCGAAAATCAACTCCGCGCTTCGCGCGGTTTTGTCGCTTCGCTCTGAGTATTTCAATAGAATACAGCCCCGGAATTGCTCCGGGGCTGTAATTTATATTTGAGTTCTATCAAGCCTTTGCGGTCTTTTTCTTCGAGCGAAGCTCCTGAACCCATATCCACAGCGGACCTGCGAGGCATACGGAGGAATAGAAGCCTACCAGCATACCTATCGCGAGCGGAATGGAGAATGTAAGTATCGAAGTCGTTCCCATAAGTGCGCAGACGATCGAAACAGAGATCATTGCGGTAACGGTGGTAGCCGTGGTGATTATCGAACGCGGCAGGGTCTGCTTGATACTGAGGTTTACAAGCTGCGCATCTGTGAGCTTGTTGCCGTACTTTGCGCGGTTTTCACGCAGACGGTCGTAAATGATGATCGTGTTGTTGATCGAGTAACCGAGCAGGGTCAGTATTACCGCCATGAAGTTGGAGTCAAGGGACATATTGCCGAATACATATACCGCGTAGGTTATCGCAACGTCATGCAGCAGGCAGACGATCGCAATTATACCAGCGGACAGACCGCCGATCTTCTTGAAGCGGAATGCAATATATACCGCGAGAAGAATAAATGCTACAATTACTGCAATAAGGCAGGATACGAAGAATGCAGAACCAGAGGACGCGCTTACGTTTGTCGTGTCGATGTTCTGGATATTCTTATCAGGGAGAGCATTTACAACTGCTTCGTTGATGTCATTCAGCTTATCATCGTCCATTTTTTCATCGGCTGCAAAGGATACCACCATGGTATTCAGACCGCCGGTGAAGCTTGTTCCGGTGGTGATAGAAACGTCAGGAACATTGCCGAGCGCCTTGATTGCTTCCTTTTCTGTGGCAATGTCAGCGTCGGTTATTTCGCCGGAGTAGCTGAATGTCAGCATTGAGCCGCCCTTGAAGCGGATATCCACTTTTACTCCGAGAACAAAGGTGCAGACAATGGTCAGAAGAATGACTGCGGAGGAGATGATCACGAAGATCTTTCTCTTGCTTACAAGGTCTGCGCCCATGTCGGTGGGAACTGCGGGATTATTGGAAACTGCAACGGTTTCTGTTTCGGTGGAAGAGGACTTCTTCTTTGCGCCGCCGTAGAACCACGGATTTTTGAATACCTTGAAGCGGGAGAGAGAAGTTACCATCATTCTGGTTGCCCAGCAAGCCATGATAAAGTTCATGATAACGCCGACAAGCAGGGTGAAGCCGAATGAATAGATCGTACCGTCGGTGGAAGCGCCGAACCATGTGCCGAACACCAGCATAAGTATCACGGCAACGATGATAACGGTGAGGTTGGAGTCCAGAATTGCGGTGAAGCCGCGCTGGAAGCCGTTCTTGATCGCTCCGTCAATGGTTCTGCCTGCTTTAAGCTCCTCGCGTATTCTCTCTGCGGAAAGCACGTTACCGTCAACGCCCATTCCGACTGAGAGGATAATACCTGCGATACCGGGTATTGTCAGGGTGCTGCTTGCATTGAAGCCGAAGAAGCCTGTAACTGCGGCGAACATTCCGGCGATCTGACCGGCAAGGGCGATAACTGCGACAACGCCGGGCAGACGATAATAGAATATCATGAATATAGAAATAAGAATGAATGCGATAAGACCGGAAACTGCCATTGCATCACGAGCGCCGGTGCCGAGCACAGGAGAGATCGTGGACAGGTTCTTGATCTCAAGCTTGAACGGGAGAGAACCGCCGTTGATCATATCGGCAAGCTTCTTCGCCTCGGCGTAGCCGTCCTCACCGGTGAAGCTGCCGGAAATGGAAGCCTGTCCGTCGGTGATGACCGCGCTTACTGTGGGGGCGCTGATCTGCTCATCGTCCATCCAGATTGAGATATGGTCGCCGCTTTCGTATGCGGTCTGGGTCGCCTGCTTAAAGGCTTCCTTGCCGCTGTCGTTCAGGGTGAGATGTACGACATAGCTTTCGGTGATGCTTTCGGTATCTCTGCCGACCATTGCGTTTGCAACGTCCTTGCCCTCAAGCACAAGCTCCAGATCCTCGTAGGTCTGACCATCTTCAAGGTCGCCGCTGTATCCCATGCGGAAGCTGAGTACTGCGGTTGCGCCAAGCTCCTTTACTGCTTCTTCAGGGTTGAAGCTGGTGTCGTCTGCCTGCCACGGGAAACGAACGATGATGTTGTTCGCGCCAAGGTCTGCGAATACTTCGTAGTCGTTGATGCTCTGGTTTACAAGACGTGTTTCGATAATTGATTTCGCAGCGTTCAGGTCGTCCTGTGTGATCTCGTTGTTTGCAGCGTAATCATCAGGTACGCCGAAGGTCACGTTTACGCCGCCGCGGATATCAATTCCCCATCTGATATCGTCTATGCCTGCAATGATCGTGGTTTCGTTGTCGCCGTAGCGGGTGCTTATACCCAGCGTGGACAATACCGCAAACGCCATAATCAGGGCGGCAACAACGAAGAAAATGGGTTTTCCTATCTTTCTCTTCAAATGTAGCTCACTCCATTTCAGTTGACGGCAGATCGCCTGCCGAAATTAAAATCATACTATTCTATTATAATATAAAATCCTGAAATAGTCAATAGCTAAAATAAGACAAGTAGGAAAATTCACATTTTTTTCAGCAAAATCCTTTGCGGTAGGCTGCATTTTCTGCGCTGTGCAGTTTTTTAACTCAAGCGCTGTTTATTAATTATTCAATCTATCCAAAAAACCGACTTTTATTTCGTTATAACACTTACTATATAATTGACATTTCACGCTTTCAGTGGTATAATAAAAACACATCAACTAATCATCACGGAGAGCATGTATGAGTGAAATAGTCTGGACAAAGGAATATAAGATACAACGCTATCGGGAAATGAACAAGACCGCCCTTAAGGGAAGCGTTCTGTTTGCCGGTTCTTCTCTAATGGAGATGTTCCCGGTGGAGCAGTTTGTCCAGGAGGATAGCCTCCCGGTTACTGTATACAACCGCGGAGTGGGCGGGTTTATCACCGATGAGCTGATCGAAAACCTCGATGTCTGCATTATCGAGCTTCAGCCCGCAAAGCTTTTTATCAACATAGGCACAAACGATCTCAGCGACTCCTCCAGATCTATTCCATTCATAATGGATAACTACGCTCATATTCTTGATACAGTAAAAAAATCCGTTCCCGGAGTGAAAATATATCTCATGGCTTACTACCCGGTGAATTATGAAGCCGCTGCCCCGGAAATGAAGGACTGCCTCAAGATACGCAGCAACGAAAAGATCTGCGCTGCAAACAAAGAGGTTCAGAAGCTGGCAGAGCGATTCGGCGCAAAGTACATAGACGTAAACGCGCCGCTGAAGGACGAAGCCGGAAACCTCCGGGCGGAATACACTTTCGAGGGAATGCACATAAACGAGGACGGATACCGTGCGGTATACCTGCTTGTCAGACAATATATCCTTGAATGAAAACGCTGAAATTCCCGGACGGGAGCGAGATACAATATGAACTGACCCGAAAGCCTGTCCGCAATATAAATCTCCGGGTTAAGGAGGACGGAACGCTGCGCATTTCTGCAAGCAGCCGGGTGAGCGTAAAGCGTATTGAGGATTTCATTATCTCGGAGCAGGATTTTATCAACCGGGCAATAGCAAGGTTGAACGCCCGCAGCAAAGAAGCCGAGATAGGCTCCGACTGTCTGCGCTGGCTTGGGAGAGAATACCCCGTTCGGGTGATTGCGAGCAGCCGGGAGTGCGCTGTGCTGGAGCAGCAGGAAATTCGGGTATTCACGAGATTTCCCGACGCTGAGCATATCCAGCAGCTTTTGAGGGTCTTCCTTTCGGAAAACTTCACTGCTCTCTGCCGGGAGCTGAACGACGAGGTTCGCGCCGCCCTTACTAGCCGCGGGCTTGATCCGCCGCCGACTCTCGTTACAATAAAGGATATGAAGTCCCGCTGGGGGAGTTGTACATGGACAAAGGGGCATATTTCCATTAACTCGCGGCTTGCCGCTTATCCGAGGGAAACGGTTCTGTCTGTGTTTTGGCATGAATACGCTCACTACTGGCATCACGACCATTCCCCGAGGTTCTACGCGTTTCTGGAGAAGCATTATCCGGAATACCGCAAGTGGAATTCCCTACTGAAATAACTTGAAGTAATATCTGCGGGATAGAAAAATTCCTCCCCGCTGGCGGGAAGGAATTAATATATCAGGTTTTTTCGCTGATTGCTGCTTTCTTTACCGGATAATTCGGCTTGTTTGCTCCGATAATATCCATAAGTCTGCGGCTGCGTTCAAACACCAGTTTGAACAGCGGGCAGCCGATTATCGTGATAACGACCAGTTCTCCTGCTGCGATCGTCAGCATATTGAACCACAGCGGCGGCTCGTTTCCGTAGCACACAAGCAGCTCCAGCGCAATGATGATACCGTTGCTTACCACCGGAAGCAGTGAAGCTACCCAGATATTCCGGATATGGAACATCGGAATGACGGCAATCGCAGTCGCCAGCGTACCGACGAACATATCCACCGCCGCCGTCGGGCTGAAGCAGTTCGCAATGAAGCAGCCGAGAATAAGCGCTATGCTGTAATCCTTACGGTAGAAGCAGAGCAGCACGAGTACCTCGGAAAAGCGGAACTGGATCGCTCCGAAGCTAAGCCCCGGTATCGCGAGGGTCAGCGCGGCATACAGCGCTGCAACCAGCGCCAGTCGCACCAGATTTCTGGTCTGAAAGATTTCGTTTCTGGACATAAAAAAACTCCTTGTTTTTTAACGGTGGTTAATCAAAGAAAACACCGTATTAAATTTTCGGCGCGAATAAGCACCAAATAATATTCTACTACAAATCCCGGAAAAATGCAATACCTTTTTTGAAATAAAGCCGCTGTTGTCGAATTTTGACGAAAACGGCAGCTTAATATAACTTCACAAAACTGAAAGGACTAACACTATGGGAAAACAGGCACACTTCTATATGGAGAGGGAAATTTTTGTCGAACTGGCAAAGACCGCAGTTGAAATGGGCTGCGTAATTCTCAAGCAGAACGGCAGCAAGATCGTTTCCTCCACCGACACCTCAATAATCACAGCAGGCTGCTCTCAGTATTATTTCTACCTGCCCAAGGCGGGAGAGCTGAACGAAAAGCTTCCGCTGGGCTGCTATAACGCCAACGGAAATGTGGTTATAGAAGCAAGCTACACCACCAAGTCAGAAAACACTGCGCTGCGCCGCGCACGGCTGTATGTAATCAGCGGATATACCGGCGATGACGGCAGCTTTGTGGAACACCCGGAGTGTATGTCAGTGCTTTACAAGAAGCTTGTCACCCGCATGAAGAAGCTTACCATGCACGTTGCGGTTCCCGCTGACAAGATCTCCACGCGTCTGAACTACTACGCTGACCCCACAGACCGTTCCCACAAGATCTATATTACAGACAAGCTTTACCGTCAGCTCCAGAAGCCCGGCTGCATTCTCGGCTGATATACGCCTTACCGCATATGTTTCGCCCGCAGACATAAGGAAACATCCTGCGGGCTTTGCGGATTTCCGGCGTTACATAAGCGCAGCCGGTATCACATACAATGAAAGGATCTGCTCAGATGAACACATTACGGCTCACCCTCAATCCCCTTGAGAAAAAATCCCACATCAACCGCGAGATTTACGGAAACTTCTCCGAACACCTCGGCCGCTGTATTTATGACGGAATTTATGTCGGCGAGAACAGCGATATCCCGAATATCGAGGGATTCCGCACTGATGTGATAGAGGCGTTTCGGCAGATAAAGCTCCCGGTGCTGCGCTGGCCCGGCGGCTGCTTTGCGGACGAATATCACTGGCGGGACGGAATAGGCGAAAAATCCTCCCGTAAGAAAATGATAAACACCCACTGGGGCGGCGTTGTTGAGGACAACAGCTTCGGCACCCATGAGTTCATGCGGTTCTGCGAGCTGGTGGGCTGCGAGCCGTATATTGCCGGAAACTTAGGCAGCGGCACGGTGGAGGAGCTTTCCAACTGGATAGAATACATGACCTTTGACGGCGTTTCCCCGCTGGCGGAGCTTCGCCGGAAAAACGGCAGAGAAAAGCCGTGGAAGCTGAAGTACCTCGGAATAGGCAACGAAAGCTGGGGCTGCGGCGGAAATATGCGCCCGGAATATTACTCCGATCTCTACCGCCGCTACGCGGTATACTGCCGTAATTACAGCGGAAACGAGCTGTTTAAGATCGCCAGCGGCCCCAACGCGGACGACTACAACTGGACGGAAGTAACAATGAAGCAGATCGGCGCGTGGAATATGCGGGGGCTGTCGCTGCACTACTACACAGTTCCTACCGGGGACTGGAACCATAAGGGCAGCGCGACTGAGTTCTCCGAGCAGGAATACTACGACACTATCCGCAGCACCCTTAAAATGGAGGAGCTTGTTTCCCGCCATTCCGCTATCATGGACAGGTACGACCCGGAGCATAAGGTGGGACTTATCGTTGACGAGTGGGGAACGTGGTATGATGTTGAGCCGGGAACAAATCCGGGCTTCCTCTATCAGCAGAACACCATGCGGGACGCGATAGTTGCCGCAATAAACCTCAACATCTTCAATCAGCACACTGACCGTGTGATCATGGCGAATATTGCGCAGGCGGTGAATGTTTTGCAGTCGGTGCTCCTTACCGAGGGAATGAAAACCGTAAAGACCCCGACCTACCACGTTTTCGACCTGTACAAGGAGCATCAGGACTGCGATCTGATTTACAGCCACATCGAGAACACCTACGCTTCGGAAAACGTTCCCGCAGTCAGCCAGTCGGCTTCTGTGAATAAGAACGGAGAGGTACTTGTTACCCTCTCTAATGCTTCGCTGACCGAAAGCTATACAATCGATATCGCCGCTGCATTCTCGGATATTTCCGGAGCGGAGGGGCGTATACTTACCGGGGAGGTTCATTCCCTCAACAGCTTTGACGCTCCCGAAAATGTGGTAATAAAGCCGCTTGACGCGAATGTTTCGGACGGAAAAGCCGCAGTTGCCCTGCCGCCCTGCTCTGTTGCGGCGGTAACTGTGCGGCTGAAATGAGCGCGAGCCGCAAGCCCTGCCGCCTGTGCCTTTTGCAGGATTGCGGCGAGCAGGAGCTTTTCGAGGTAATACGCCAGCGGATTGCGGCAATGCCCCCGGCTCAGAAAGCAGACGCGGAGCTGTACGAGCGGCGGCTGTCCCTCTGCAAGCAATGCGAGGAGCTTATCAGCGGTACCTGCCGGAAATGCGGCTGCTATGTGGAACTGAGGGCGGCAAAGAAGGACAGTTATTGTCCGCATGAACACAAACGCTGGTAACAGAAAGGTTAGTACTTATGCGCATAGCGGTTCTCTCTGATATCCATTCCAACCGCGCCGCACTTGAGGCGGTGCTGGCTCATTCGGCGGCGGCAAGTCCGGACTGGTACGTTTTTCTTGGGGACTATGTAACAGACTGCCCTTATCCACACAAGATCGTGGAATTACTCCGGACTTTCGCCGAAACACATAATTGTGTTTTTATAAGGGGAAACCGGGAGGATTATTTGCTGAACAACCGGGATAATTCTCAGGGCTGGACATACGGCTCAAAAACCGGAGCGCTGAGATACACCTTTGAAAATCTCACAAAAGAGGATCTCGACTGGTTTGCCGAAATGCCCATTTCCATGCGGGTGGAGCTGCCCGGAGCGGAGCCGTTTACCGCATTCCACGGCTCTCCGGAGCAGAGCAACTACCTTTTTCATACCGATACTCCGGAGGCGGAGCAGATGATATCCCGGCAGGAAACCCGGCTGGCTTTGTGTGGGCATTCCCATATTCCTTTCATTTTCCGGCGGGGGGATAGGCTGCTGGTAAATCCCGGAGCGCTGGGAATGCCGGTAAATAACCAGAACAAAGCGCAGTATGCGATGCTGGAATACGACGGCGGCTGGAAGCCGGAAATTCTTTCTGTGGAATACGACATTGAGAAAACCGTGGCAGAGTTTTCGCAGTCCGGATTACTGGAGAAAAGCGGAGTCTGGGGCAGAGGGCTTATCTGGACAATCCGGGAGGGTGTGAATTACACTGTTATGGCAGTCCGACTTGTGGAGAAAATGTCAAAGGAAACAGGGCTTCCGGTCACTGAAGAATCGCTGTGGGAAGCCGCTGCGCGGGAACTGAATATACCATAAAAATGACCTGAGAGGATTTTGTTCTTCTCAGGTCATTTTTCTATCAATTCTATTAAACCATTCCGCAGATAAGTTCATTAAACCGCTTTGCGAACATGGGCGGGATATTGTGTGCAGCCTTGTTCCATATTTCATGTCGGCAATTCTTGTTCATCTGACTCATTTTAATTACGCTGTCCTTTACAACGTCCTGCTCCTTTTCTCCGGCGAGCGCCACAACAGGTATCGTCACAGCGTCAAATCCGTGAACCGATTCAAGGGTAATGCCATTGTCAACGGAATTATGGATCGTATCAATGGAAACCCTTTGCATCTGCTCGACAAATTCCTTTTTTTGCTCCCCCGACAAGCCGTTCATTGACCCGATCAGACCGCAAAGCCATTTTTTCTTAAACAGTGCGAACTGCTTTTCATTCGCTTTCATCACCTGATCTATCGTTGTCTTATCCTTGCAAAGCCACGGGCTGACAAGTATCGCACATGTAAACAATTCCTGATGCTCCGACACCAGCTTATATCCGACCTGAGCGCCCAAAGAAAATCCGACAAGCGCGACCTTGTTTCCGAGCGAGGAAATGAAACCGGCAAGCTCATTTACCTGTTCCTCAGCGTTGAATACTTTGTCTGTTTCATTGCCAAAGCCCATTAAATGAGGAACGATAATATGATATCTGTCAGCCAGTGTATATTGCTTTCCGAAAGAATGAACAAAATTAGCGCCGTGAAGCATAACTATTATCTTTTCATTCTCTTTTCCATATTCCTCAAAATTCATATCCGTCACTCCCTTAAAAAACATTTGTGTATATTGAGATATGTAAATTATAGCATATATTGCCAAACAAGTCAATACAAAAGGCTGCTCCCGGCAGGAGCGCCGGAAGCAGTTTCATATTATTTAGGCAACACCGCACAATTACCAGCTATCGCCTTTGCCAAGCGACGGCTTCGCCTTACGCGACTCTTGCTTGCATCTTTTCCGTCATCTTGCACAAATTTCGCTTGACGGGCGTCAGCCCGCCTGCGCTCACGTGTTTTCGGCTTGAATACGCTTCGCTCCCGCCGAAAACCGCAAGTTATACAACCTGACGAAAAATCGAGTTGAACAATCAGCGTAGCGCAATATTGTTCAACTAGCGGCGCAATCGAACGACAATAATTATGCGGTATTGCCTTTACTTCTTTACTTCGACATGATCTCGCACAGCTTGTTGGTAAATTCCACAGGGTTCTCGATAGGCATACCCTCGATCAGCAGCGCCTGAGAATACAGAATATCCGCATACTCCGCTACCTTGTCCTTGTCCTCGGCATAGAGGGATTTCAGCTTCTCAAAGATCGGGTGGGAAGCGTTGATCTCAAGTATCTTCTCCGCTTTAGCGTTGTGCGCCTGCTCGTCTGGCATTGCGGAGAGGACTTTCTCCATTTCGACAGACAGCATACCCTCGCTGGAAATGCAGACAGGGTGAGTTTTCAGACGCTGGGACAGCTTTACCGCCTTGACCTTGCCGGAGAGCTTTTCGGTCATGAAGTCGAACAAATCCTTGTTGTCCTCCTCAGCCTTTTTGATCTCCTCTTTCTCGGCTTCTGTTTCAAGTCCGAGGTCGTCTGCGGAAACCGACTTGAACTCCTTACCGTTAAAGTCGTGCATCATCTGTACTGTGAACTCGTCCACATGGTCGGTGAAGTACAGTATCTCATATCCCTTGTCGCGAACCATTTCGGTCTGCGGGAGGGATTCAATTCTGGCAATGCTGCTGCCGCTTGCGAAATAGATGTACTTCTGGTCGTCCTTCATGCGGGAAACGTATTCCTCAAGGGTCACATAGCCGCTCTTCTTTTCGCCGTCGCCCTCCGGAACAAAGCTGCTCTTGAACAGCAGCAGATCCTGCAAATTCTCCTTGTTCGCGCCAAAGCTCTCGTAAATGCCGTATTTAAGCTGAGTGCCGAAGGAGTCGAAGAACTTCTCGTACTTCTCACGGTCGTTCTTCTGGAGCTTTTTCAGCTCGTTCTTTATGGACTTTTCAAGGCTCTTTGCGATGAGCTTTAGCTGGCGGTCGTGCTGGAGCATTTCTCTTGAAATATTCAGCGACAGATCCTCGCTGTCCACCAGACCTCTTACAAAGCTGAAATAATCCGGCAGCAGGTCGGCGCACTTCTCCATGATCATTACGCCGCTGGAATAAAGCTGAAGTCCCTTTTCAAAGTTCTTGGAATAGTAGTCATAGGGAGCCTTTGCCGGAATGTACAGCAGTGCGCTGTATGTCGCGGTACCCTCGGTCTTGGTGTGGATATGCGCCAGCGGGTCTTCAAAATCGTAGAATTTATCCTTGTAGAACTGGTTGTAATCCTCGTCTTTGAGCTCGGTTTTGGACTTCTTCCAGATAGGGGTCATGCTGTTGAGAGTTTCGGTGACGATCTCCTTTTCGTACTCGTCTTTGCTGCCCTCTTTCAGCTTCTCGTGCTCAACGTCCATCTTGATGGGGTAGCGGATATAGTCGGAGTACTTCCGGATAAGCTGCTTTATCTTGTACGGCTCAAGGAACTCGTCGTAATTCTCCTCCTCGGCATTGTCCTTTATCTCAAGGATTATCTGGGTGCCGTGGCTGTCCTTCTGCGCCTCGGAGATAGTATAGCCGTCAACGCCCTCGCTCTCCCACATATACGCTTCGTCACTGCCGTAAGCCTTTGAGATAACTGTTACCTTCTTCGCCACCATGAACGCGGAATAGAAGCCTACGCCGAACTGACCGATTATGTTCACGTCCTCGGTCTTTTCGTTCTCGTTCTTGAATGCAAGTGAGCCGGATTTCGCGATCGTGCCGAGGTTGTTTTCCAACTCCTCTTTCGTCATTCCTATGCCGTTATCGGTGATTATGAGCTTTCTGTCGTCCTTGTTCGCTTCAAGCTTTATTTCCATGTCGGAGCGGGTAATTCCAGTGTTCTCGCTCATGGACTTGAAGTACAGCTTGTCCATTGCGTCGCTTGCGTTGGAGATAAGCTCCCGCAGGAATATTTCCTTGTGGGTGTAGATAGAGTTTATCATCATTTCAAGCAGCCGCTTGGATTCCGCCTTGAATTCCTTTGTTTCTGTTCCCATTTCAGACATCTCCTTGATTATAATTCTCGGTATCATTTACCGTTTTTTACCGTTTTAGCACTCTGTTCTCTAGAGTGCTAAATCTATTATACACCTTTTTTCAGAAAAATCAAGGGGTAATTCACAGATTATTTTAATTTTCGTTTATTTTTCAGAAAAAAAGGGCAGCCGAAGCCGCCCCTTTTGGATATCTTAGATTTGAATTTATTCCGTCAAGCCACCAGATCAGGATACAAGTTATAAAGACCATCAGAATGGAGCGTTTGGATCGCTTTGTCTGAATTAATTCCCTGCACCAGCAAAACACTACACCGAGTTCCGTTCACCGTTCCCGGCTCGACACGATAGTTAATGCCGCCATTTTCAAGCGATGACACAATGCTGTTGAATGCTGTATCATTAAATGTGCCGGTTCTGATATCATAGTTAAAAGCCACCGGGCACTCATATCCCAACATTCCGTCTATCACATAGATATATAGGAAAAATCCGCCTATGATCAGCAGGCAGGCAGTCGCCAGAATTACAATTGTGAGCTTTTTCTTTTTAGTAAGCATAAAAAGCACCTCCAATGTATCAATGTATAATCAATACTTGTCGCTCCAATACAGCTTTACTCTACCCTTGTTAGTTGACGATAAAGCTGGACTGCTGTTAGCTTTAACTTTTACATTATAACCATTCCAAAAAGTAACTTCAAAAATATCGGTAATATCACCTTCTTGCATATTATTTTCAGTATACGATTTATTTGTGTGTCTTTCCCAAAGCCAAACGTCAACAGAGTCTATGTTGTCAGATATTGTAATTACCGTCACTCTAACATTTTCATTAAGAAAAGGGATATCAGTACCAACTTCTGTCCAATTATTGCTTGTTAGTTCTATATCGAAATAATTGTCCATGCGAGCTACTGGCTGATACTGACTTTCTTTCATGACAACAGCACCATATTCTGCCGCCAGTTCAGAAAATTGTTCAATAGACATTGTTGTATAGCCATCGTCCACATATTCTTCAGAGTTTTCAGCATATCCAACAGTTCCGCTCACCATAAGCATAATTGCAGATAATGACAAGGCAGTTAATCGTTTAATGTGTTTAATCATATGTTTTTCCTCCTAATAAATTCAAAAGTGTAATACTAGCGCGGTCCGCATTCAAAACATCATACTCTCATGGTAGAAAATATCCACAAAAGATGTGTAATGATTGAATGTTTCTTAGACAATCACCAGTGTTAAGGCAAATATTATTTTTGCTTCATACTTATAACCTCCTTAGTATATTATATTGGGTTTTGATTTAAGCTGATCATTGATGCACTTCAAACAGTTACACCGTTTTATACTGCATCGTTTGATTTCAAATATATTATATACTATTATTTGTCATATTGCAACCCTCTTTATATAAATCTCTTTTTTACACAAGTTTAATGCCAAGTTTTTGTGAAATTTTAACACTAATCGAGGTACAAAATTGCTTAAGGCATTTTTTATGCAAAACTGGCGCATACAACCAATATACTCTTAATTGTACAAAATAGCCAGTTTCAACATCTAAAATTTGTACTATATTAGAGTTGCAAAAAAGCCCAAAAAATGCTATAATAATAAGCGTAATAAATATGCAAGACAGTATTGTAAGCTTTTCGGCTAACATACTTCTTAATATATTTTCCCCAATTATTTAAGCCGAGTTAAACACGCTTTTCCCCAAGCGTTCGGCAAATGATTTTAGTTTACCGCAGACACCCCCTTGTCTGCGGTACTTTTTTTATTTCCGGGATTTTCCGCAACCTGCGCCGGAATATGCTGTCTATATGGGTGAAGGTACTTTCAGATAAACATAAGGGCACCTCTAAAAACCACCGGCTATCGCCTTAGCACCTCATCTGCTTGCATATTTTCCGTCATATTGCACAAATTTCGCTTGACGGGCACCAGCCCACCTGCGCTCAATTTATACAATCTGACGAAAAATCTGACTGCGCATCTGAGGCACTATGGATTTTAGAGGTGCCCATAAAAAGGGAGGATACCATGGAGGACGATAAAATAATTGAGCTGTATTTCGCCCGCTCAGAAGCAGTGATAACAGAAACCTCCGCGAAATATGGCGCGTTTTTCCGGAGGATAAGCCGAAATATTTTAAGCTCTGAGCAGGACGCGGAGGAGTGCGTCAACGATACCTATTTAAAAGCGTGGAACTCTATTCCGCCCCAGAAGCCGGAGAAGCTTCAGGCTTACCTCGCGCGGATAGTCCGCAATCTCTCGCTGAACCGCTGGAAAAAACTCACCGCTGACAAGCGCGGCGGGGGTGAAATGCCTGTTGCACTGTCGGAACTGGAGGAATGTATCCCCTCCGCCGACACCGTTCAGAGGGAATGCGACCGCGCGGAGCTTTCCGCGGCGCTGAACAGCTTTCTGCGAAGCCTGCCGGAGGAGAAGCGCAGTGTGTTCCTGCGGAGGTACTGGTATCTTGTTCCGGTAAAGGCGATCGCGGAGCAGTCCGGAATGACCGAAAGCAAGGTGAAATCCATGCTGCTGCGAACCAGAAATGAACTCAGACAGTTCCTTGAAAAGGAGGATATTGCGATATGAAAGACGAAACGAGAGCAGAGAAGCTGCTTGACGCTCTGAATGATACACCGGACGATATGGTTATCGCCGCCGCTCCGGAAAATAAGTCCAAAAAGCGGGGCGTGCCGCTGTGGGTGAAGATCGGATCGGCTGCGGCTGCGGTCATTGCAGTGGGTGGAATAACGACCGCCGTTCTGCTGAACCTTTCCTCAGGCAATATGGTATCGAACTGCCTTAAAGGGACGCTCACCGCAGACGAAAACCTACCGAAGCTGCCGGGCGATGTGGAGTTCGGAGCTATGGGCTTTGAGGGCATTATGGTGCCGGATATCTCGGATTACGCCAGCGGAAACCCGTGGCTTCCTGAAGAGAACATCACCGTCATGCCGGTGTATAAAAACCGGGTAATGAAGGATCAGGGATTGTCAGTGCTTACGGACATTGACTGCGAAGAACTGGTAGCCGAAATGAAGTCGGTGCTGATAGAAAATGCTGCTTTGCTGGGTGTGGAACTGACCGAGGCTGATATTGAGGATAACCTCCCCTCGCCGGAGGAGCGGGAGATAATGGCGCAGGGATATTACGCAGCATGGCGGAAAGAACCCCCGAAAGGGTATTTCACTCCTCAAAATGTTAATTACGAAACGGATAAATACAAAATATCCACCGACAACGATTTCTGCACCACAATAAATTTCAAAGAGCCTGTTTCGCTGCCGGTCAACCCCCACAGCGCCGACATAGATGAAGTACGGGAAGCCGCAGCATACCTCACGACAGAATATTCCGACCTGCTGAAAAACATGGAAAATCCCACTATTTCCATAGACGGCGGCGATTACTCCTATTCCGGAGAGCGGACTTGGTTTGGGATCAGCGTTTATGACGCAGCGGGTATTATTGAGCAGCATATTGAGAACTACTTCATGAAATACGTTCGGTTTTACTGCGACGACAACAACGATCTGTATATTATCCGCATTTTCCGCAATGACCTTGCCGGGGAACTTGTGGGTAATTATCCCCTGCTTACCACGGAGGAAGCCGCAGAAATGCTGAAAAACGGCGAATTTGCGACATCTGTGCCGGTGTCCGAGGGCTACAAGCCGGAAAGCTACGGCAGAGTGGAGCTTGTTTACCGCACTGGAATTACCGATGAATACTTTATCCCATATTACAAGTTCTGGGTAGATATCACGGAGGAGATAGGCGAACAGGGCTGGAGCTCCGGAGAAGTTGAAAAAACCTACGGCGCGTTCTATATCCCGGCGGTGCGCCCGGAATACCTTGAAGATACGCCGACTTATGACGGCAGATTCAACTGATAAAAATGACCTGAGATGTAATTTCATCTCAGGTCTGATTTTTTTATTTCTCCAGAGTGAACTTCATTCTTCCGAAGCAGTCCTCGGCGGATTTCTGCGAGACATTATTGCCTATCAGAAGTCCGGTGTCTGAATCCTTTATCAGCACAGCATAGTTGAATTCGGCATCATTATATGACCAGAAAAGGTATTCAATGCCGTTTCCGCTGCCGGAATCAAGCATCTCTACTCCGTCCTGATCGGCGATCATTTCCTCATAATTTCCGTAGGTTTCCGCTGTGATAAACGTACCCTGACTCTGCACCTCGCCGTCCTTTGAAACTGCAAACGGCAGCTCTGAGGTCATGCTGTAATCGTCTGAGGTGTCAAGTGTGATCTTGACAGAATCTCCGGTGTCAACCACAAATGTGTAGGATATGTTGGTTTTCAGTGAGATTCCGGAATCGCCGCCACAGCCTGTCAATGCCAGACAAGCCGCAGCCGCCAGTGCCGCAGCGAATTTCTTGAGTTTCATATGATGTTCCTCCTTAATATTACCTTTTTTATTCTGTGCAGTTCGTTATTTGATCCGGGTACATTCAGGATATTTACAAGTATAGCATAATTGTGCGGCATTGTCAATCAGCTTGTTTCTTCGCTGATTTGCCGCGGGTGGATTTCACCGGTTTGTCCTTGGAGGGGCAGACATTCCTAAGCACACACGCTTCGCATTTCGGCGCTCTTGCGTCGCACACCGCCCGTCCGTGGTGAACCAGCCGGTGGCAAAGCAGAAGTCCCTCCTGTTCCGGGATTATTTCACGAAGCTGCTTTTCGACAACTCCCGCGTCTGTGGAGTCTGCAAGACCCAGCCGGTTTGTCAGCCGTATAACGTGGGTATCGCACACGAATGCGGGCTTTCCGTAAAGGTCGCCGACAATGAGGTTGGCGGTCTTGCGCCCTACTCCGGGGAGCTTTGTCAGCTCCTCAATACTGTCCGGGACTTTACTGCCGTAAACGTCCCTCAGCATTATGCACATCTCCACGATGTCCTTTGCTTTGGTTTTGAACAGTCCGCAGGTGCGGATATACTCCTCCACCTCGGAAACCTTCGCCGCGGCGAAATCGTCAATGCTCTTGAACCGCTCAAACAGCGCGGGAGTTACCATGTTCACCCGCTTGTCGGTGCACTGCGCTGAAAGCCGCGTCGCGATAAGCAGCTCATGCGGCTGGGAATATATCAGCGCGCATTTTACCTCCGGGTATTCCTCTTTAAGCAGCGAAATTACCTCCGCTGCGCGCTTTTTCTTTATCGTTATTTTACGGTCAGCCATTATTGCTCCTCACCCTCCGGGGTTTCCGCTGCCTGCGGTATCCGCGAAGCCCGTATCTTAAGTATACAGCGATCCTCCACCTGAAGCACCACAAGCTTTACGCCCTCGTATTCCACGCTGGGCGGGGCGATCTCATCTCCCTCTGGGATATATCCAAGCTTGTCGGTGACAAATCCTGCGATGGTTTCGTACTCGTGTTCCTCCGGAAGCTCCACACCGAACAGGGCGAAAACCTCGTCCGGGTCGGCTTCGCCGTCAATATCGTACTGATCGTCGCCGATCTTGACTATCTCTGACTTTTCGTCGTCGTATTCGTCCTGAATATTGCCCATTACCGCTTCGATTATGTCCTCAAGGGTGACGATGCCCGCAGTGCCGCCGTATTCGTCCGCGACCACTGCCATTCCGGATTTTAGGCTGGTGAGGGATTTGAATGTATCAGAGCAGGGGCAGGACTCCGGAATGAATATCACGTCCCGGATAAAGTCCTTGACGTTGAAATTGTCCAGCGCTTCCTTGTCCTTTCCGACAAGACAGAGCAGGTCTTTGACGATCACAATTCCAACTATTTTGTCGATACTTCCCTCGTACACCGGTATTCTGGAAAAGCCCATATCCAGCGCGAGGTAGATAAGATCGTCCAGCGTGACCGACATATCCACGCCCACGATATTCGTCCGGTGGGTCATTACGTCCCCGGCGTTCATATCCTTGAATTCGAATATGTTGTTTATCATCTGGGCGGAGCTTTCCTCGATCACATTTTCGCCGCCGTCGTCGTCCGGGGTCTGGGCGAGGGCGTTCACCAGATCCAGCACCTCGTCCTCCGTTACTGCGATGTAATCCGAGCCGAGAGCCTTTTTCAGCAGCTTCGTGATACCCTTGTTGAGCGCCACCAGCCACCCCAGCATAAACCGCCGGAATTTGTGTCCGCTCTGTTTTTCTTCCTCCGGCTGTGTGTTACTTCGATAACCGTCTGAGTCCATATATCCTCCATAATTTCATTTGAGGTCAAGCCCCATGCTTTCCTCTGAGCTGTGAAATCCAAGCGCTTCATAAAGCGGTCTGCCCATTTCTGTGGCGTCAAGGGAAATGTGTGTGACTCCCCGCGCCCGCGCTTCTGAGATCAGAAATTCCACCATTTTCCGCGCCGCACCCATTCTGCGGTATTCATTCCGGGTGTATACGTTCATGATATGCCCGCGCTTTCCGGTGGGGTGGGAATAGGTGGGCATTACGTTCAGCCAGCAGATAGAAGCGCACCCGGCAAGTTTTCCGTCACAGTACGCAAGCGCCGTTGTGTGCTCTTCCGAGCTGAAATATTCCTCTGACATCTGCATTATCTCGTCTGAAATGCCGCTTTCCGGGACGTTGTTCACCACCGCGAGCATTTCCCTACGGATCTTCAGGATATCCGCAAGCCGGTCTTTTCCGGCTTTTTCTACCGTAATCATTCTGAACCTCCCAGAAACAGCCTTTCGCCGTTTTCCCGGCATATCTCGATCATTTCCTCCGTGGAAACTCCCTTAATCTCAGCCATTTTCGCCGCGGTGTATTTTATCATTCCGCTGTGGCATTTTTCGCCTCGGTGAGGTACCGGCGCCATATAGGGACAGTCGGTTTCCAGCAGAAGCCTGTCAATGGGGACAGCTTCGCAGGCTGCCCAAGCCTTTTTGGAGTTCTTGAAGGTCAGCACTCCGGTGAAGCCAACGTACATTCCGAGCTTCACTACTTCTTTTGCGGTTTCCGCGCTGCCGGAGAAGCAGTGAACTACTCCCCGTGGACGGTATTTCCGCAGCAGCTTCATGGTGTCCTCGCAGGCGTCACGGCTGTGGATTATCACTGGCATTGAGAGCTTCTGTGCCAGAATAAGCTGCTGCTCGAAAACCTCAGCCTGCAAATCCTTGTCAAAGCCCTCGTAGTGGTAATCCAGCCCGATCTCGCCGAGCGCCTTTATCTCAGGCTCTGCGAGCATTTCCTCAAGCTGCGTGAGCCAGTCCTCCGGAAGTCCCATGCAGTTTTCCGGGTGAATTCCTGCCGCAGCCATTATATAAGGGAAGCGGCGGGCAAGCTCCAGTTCCTCTTTTGAGGACTCCAGACTGTAACCCACCGCCATGATCTTTTCAACGCCCATTTCCGGCATTCTTTCAAGCAGCGGGATAAGTTCCCCGCCGAAATCCTCAGCCATGTAGTGCGCGTGTGTGTCAAATATTGCCATTGTTCTCCGGTTTGTTGAAATAGTTATCTAATACAAGTTGTTTCGTTTCGTAGCTTTCCAGCGGCAGACGCCCGCGTCCTCCGAAAAGCTGCTCGGTGTCGGCGAAAGCTCCCTTAAAGCTTCTATCGAGGAGGTTGTACTTGTCGCCCTCAACGGATACGCAGTCGAAAAAGGTGATGAGCCGTTCGGCTGTGTTTTCCGGCGACCAGTATTCCGGGGTGTTCTCTGCTTCGGCGGGATTGCCGTAAAGCCGCCTTATCTGCGACAGCAGCTCTTCCGCGTACAGCTTTGCGCCTACGCTGGGGACGTTCCCGGTGAGCACTTCCCCCTGCTTCACCAGCATGGCGCGGATAATGTGCTGCACTCCCTGAACCATAAGCTCGGCTTTGCCCTTGCCCTCGTTCTGCTT
This sequence comes from Oscillospiraceae bacterium, assembly GCA_017829075.1. The sequence goes on from JAGAJA010000036.1 coordinate 19,561, forward strand.
GACTGCGCCCACTTTATCCTCGCTGTCCTCCCGCTGGGTGAGGTTGTTGTCGCTCGCCTGTTTCTGGGCGGATCTTTTGGTATATGCCGGAGTGAACGTCGCTTGGGATTTTATAAATGCGTCGGTGTGCTCGGTCGCCAGAGTAGAGGATTTATCCATAGTACGGTGCTCGGAAGAATGCGTGAGCGTGGTCTGGTTTACCGAAGCTATATTCGCCATTCTCGAAATATCCATTAAAGATCCCCCCAATCAGTTTTATTTGTAATTATATGCGCTTATCTTATGGTGCTTCCGTTGGGTACGTCCTTGTCGAGGAACAGTACGCGAACGTCCTTTTCTCCCGCGTCGCAGGCAAGGATCATGCCCTCGCTAAGCTCTCCGCAAAGCTTTGCCGGAGCAAGGTTCGCAACGAATACGATCTTCTTTCCGACAAGTTCCTCAGGCTTGTACCATTCGGCAATTCCGGAAACGATCTGTCTGCCGTTCCTGCCGTCGTCAACTGTGAGCTTCAGCAGCTTCTTGGACTTCTTCACCTTTTCGCAGGCGGTGATCTCGCCGCTGCGGAGCTTTACCTCGGCGAACTGGTCGATAGTGATTACGTTTGCCTTGTCGAGATCCTCGTCCTCACGGAATGTCTTTGCCGGAGCAAGCATGGAGTTCAGCTCGTCTATCTCCTTATCCATGTCTATTCTGGGGAACAGGACCTCGCCCTTGTGTACGGTGACATTTGCGGGAAGTACGCCGAAAGTACCCAGAGTATCATATGCAGTTATGCTTTCGTCTGCGCCGATCTGCTCCCATACCTTGGGCATGGTCTTGGGCATGAACGGGTAAAGCAGAGAGGAGCATATCCTTATGCTTTCCAGCAGGTTGTAAAGCACCGTTGCAAGTCTGGGCTTGTTTGCCTCGTCCTTTGCGAGTATCCACGGCGCGGTTTCGTCGATATACTTGTTGGCACGGGAAACTACCTTGAAGATCTCCTCCAGCGCTTTGGAGAGCTGAGCTTCCTCGATGAGCTTTGAAACCGGCTCTTTGAGCGCCTCAGCCATTCCGCGCAGCTCGTCGTCGATAGGCTCTGCCGCGCGTTCCTCCGGCAGAGTTCCTCCGAAGTACTTGTCAGCCATTGCAACGGTTCTGGAAACGAGGTTTCCTAAATCGTTGGCGAGGTCGGTGTTTATTCTGCTTATCATTATCTCGTTGGAGAAGTTGCAGTCGCTGCCGTAGGGCATATCCCGGAGTATCTGGTAACGCACTGCGTCAGAGCCGTAGCGCTCTGCCAGTACGAACGGGTCGATTACGTTGCCGAGGGACTTGGACATCTTCTGTCCGTTGAAGTTTATCCAGCCGTGACCGTAAAGGTGTTTCGGAAGCGGCAGGTCGAGCATCATCAGGATTATCGGCCATACGATAGAGTGGAAGCGCACGATCTCCTTGGCGGTCATGTGCATATCCGCCGGCCAGTATTTTTCGAAATCATTGTACTGGTCGTTGTCATAGCCCAGTGCGGTGATATAGTTGGAGAGCGCGTCTACCCACACATAAACAACGTGGCCGGGGTCGAAATCCACTGGAACGCCCCATGTGAAGCTGGTTCTGGAAACGCACAGATCCTCCAGTCCGGGCTTGATGAAGTTGTTCACCATTTCGTTTACGCGGCTTTTCGGCTGGAGATAGTCTGTTTCCGTCAGGAACTTCTCCACCTTGTCGGCATAGTCGGACAGCCGCAGGAAGTACGCTTCCTCGTGAGCGTCAACGACATCTCTGCCGCAGTCCGGGCATTTGCCGTCCTTGAGCTGGCTCTCCGTCCAGAAGCTCTCGCAGGGGGTGCAGTACTTTCCGGAATACTCGCCCTTGTAGATGAAGCCCTTGTCGTACAGGGTCTTGAAGATCTTCTGCACCGACTTCACATGATAGTCGTCGGTGGTTCGGATATATCTGTCGTAGCTTATGCCCATGGTTTCCCACAGACGCTTGAAGTTGGCAACTATCGGGTCTACATACTCCTTGGGAGTTACGCCCTTTTCCTTTGCTTTCAGCTCGATTTTCTGACCGTGCTCGTCTGTTCCGGTGAGGAACATAACGTCATAGCCCTGCATTCTCTTGAACCGCGCGATTGTGTCGCAGGCAACTGTCGTATAGCAGTGGCCTATATGCGGCTGTCCGGACGGGTAATAGATCGGGGTGGTGATATAATATTTTCCCTTGCTGCAATTACACATTGTAATATCTACCTCTTTTTCTGCTCATTGTATAGAATGTTCCTGATTTAAGGATATTGTTATGGACACGCTGATTAAAGCGAAGCGTATCAAAATCAGCCGCGTGAGTTCGCTCGTTTGAACGAGGCGATTTTGATTTACTCAGCGTTTCCTTAGTCTATTATATTATATTACATTTTATAATAATTTTCAAGCATACCTAAAAAAAATAAGAAACTTTTACATATTAGATAAAAAACACTTGATTTTTTCTGAATTTTTTAGTACAATATAAGTTAGAGTACTGTTTTCTCTACTCAGGACAAAACTCAGGACAAAACTCAGGACAAAAACAACAGTTCAGAACATGGCAGGTTCAGCCGCGCGCCGCCTGACCCAGAGGGGTCTTGCAAAAGGGTGGTACGGGCATTGAGCCGCCAATCCAACAGAAAGAGGTAATCAAAATGTCAAACAGGCTTTTTCAGGGAATCGTTCACCAGATGAAGGACGCGGTAAACCGCGTTATCGGTGTAATTGACGAAAACGGAACCATCATCGCTTGCAGCGACCTCACCAGAGTTGGCGGAGGAAACGACTTTTTCCCCATTGAGCTTGGGGATTCACACGAGGTATTTATCCGTGACGGCTATACCTACAAGCCGTTCGGTATTCATGTAAAGCCGGATTATGCGGTGTTTGTCGAGGGAACCGACGAGCCGGCGGGCAAGTACGCGAGCGTTATCGCGATTTCCCTTTCCGGAATAAAGCAGTATTATGACGAAAAGTACGACCGCAACAACTTCGTCAAGAACATAATCCTCGACAACGTTCTCCCCGGCGACATAAGCTTGAAGGCAAGGGAGCTTCACTTCAACTCCGACATCAGCAGAGTTGTGTTCCTCATCAGCGTTATATCCTCCAACGATGTATCCGCTTATGACGTTATCCAGAACCTGTTCCCGGACAAGAACAAGGACTTTGTATTCAACATAACCGAAAACGACATAGTTCTCGTTAAGGAAGTTAAGAACAACATAGATGTGCGTGATCTCGAAAAGCTGGCGCGTTCCATTTCCGACACCCTTTCCAGCGAGTTCTTCACTAAGGTTAATGTCGGCATAGGCACTCCCGTTGTAGGGGTAAAGGATCTGGCTCGTTCCTTCAAGGAGGCTCAGACTGCCCTTGAGGTTGGAAAGGTATTCGATACAGACAAGAACATCGTCAGCTACGATAACCTCGGCATTGCCCGACTTATCTATCACCTGCCGACTACCCTGTGCGAGACCTTCCTTAAGGAAGTATTCAAGAAGAATTCTATTGAGTCCCTTGACCATGAAACACTCTTCACTATCCAGAAGTTCTTTGAGAACAGCCTGAACGTTTCTGAGACCTCCAGAAAGCTGTTCGTGCATCGAAACACACTTGTTTACCGTCTAGATAAGATAAAGAAGCTAACCGGTCTTGACCTGCGGGAATTCGACCACGCGATCATCTTCAAGATCGCCCTTATGGTAAAGAAATACCTTGCCGCAAACCCCACCAAGTTCTGATCGGGAGCGGCTCACTTCAACACTTTGGCTGCCCCGTCAAAAACCGGGACAGCCTTTGAATGTAAATGAGGGGAAATAGTTTCCCAGCAAAAAAATGTATCTTTGGGGAATATCAGACAGTCAGCAGGGAAAAATAACCTGCATTCCACGGGAGAAAATATGGTAGAATTAAAAAACGTCAACGTGCATTACTCCAGCGGAGTAGACGCACTTCAGGATATAAACCTCCGGATAAACGACGGGGAGTTCGTGTTCATCGTCGGCGGCAGCGGCGCGGGTAAATCCACGCTGGTAAAGCTGTTGATGCGCGAAATCACCCCCACCACCGGCAGAGTATTCGTCAACGGAAAAAATCTTGCGAAGCTGAAAGGCAATCAGGTGGCGAAGTTCCGCCGCTCTATCGGCATGGTATTTCAGGATTTCCGCCTGATACAGGAGCTTAACGTATACGAAAACGTTGCGTTCGTGCTGCGTATCGCCGACCAGAGCACCCGCTTCATCAAGCAGCGCGTGCCGTATGTGCTCAACCTCGTTGACCTTGCGCATAAGGCAAGGAGCAAGCCGAAGGAGCTTTCCGGCGGCGAGCAGCAGAGAGTTGCCATTGCGAGAGCGCTTGCAAACGACCCCGGACTCATCATCGCAGACGAGCCGACCGGAAATATCGACCCGCGGCTTTCCTATGAGATAGTGGAGCTGCTGCGGGACATCAACCGCTCCGCCGGAACTACCATTATCATGGTAACGCATGAGCATGATCTGGTAAAGCATTTCGGCGGCAGAATAATCAACATTGACAGCGGTTCAATTACGTTTGACGATATCATCGGAGGTTCAGATGAGGACGAGTAATGTCACATACCTTGTAAAAAAGGGAATTTCCTCCGTGTGGAAGAATTTCCTGATGTCCTTCGCCAGCTTCAGCATACTCATGGTGAGCCTGCTTCTGGTGAGCTGCGCTATGCTGCTCATGATGAACGTGAGCAAGATCATGAGCAATATCGAGGACACAAACGAAATCACTATCTACCTTGAGGAAAATGTCACCGACAAGCAGGTGGAGCATATCAAGTCGGTGCTTGAAAAGAACGACGACCTGACGGACGTTCAGTATTATTCAAAGGAGCAGGCGCTGGAGGATTTCCGCAACGATATGGCGGAATACAGCGAGCTTCTTGATTACCTTGACGAAAACCCCATGCCGGAATCTTTCCTTGTGAGGGTAAAGGATCTGTCAAAGATCCGCAGTGTTGTCAATACTATTAATCAGATAGACGGCGTGGAGCAGACAAAAGCTCCCTATGACTTCGCAAGCGTGCTTATCCATATCCGCAACACTTTCTCAATAATAGGCGGTGCGGTGCTTATCGCGCTTATCGTGGTGAGCATAGTAATCGTGTCCAACACTATACGCACCAGCGTATTCGCCCGCCGCAACGAAATAAACATCATGCGCTATGTAGGAGCCACCAGCGGCTTTATAAAAACCCCGTTCTTCGTGGAGGGTATGTTTATCGGCATTATCGCCGGAGCCGCCGCTTGGGGGCTTACATGGCTGGTGTACGACTCGGTGTTCTCCCTGTTCTCGGCAGACCTCACACTATGGCAGATGTTCGGCTTCTACGGGCTTACTCCGTTTGAGGACATCATGTGGCTGGTGCTTGCGGTGAACTGCGCCGCAGGAGCGCTTCTCGGCGCTGTCGGAACGGTCATCAGCACCGGAAAACATATCAAAGTTTAAGCGAGAGCTATTGAAAGGAAATCCCCTTGAATAAGAAAATATCCCTCGGCATAGCCATCAGCCTTGTTGCTATCGGCTGCGCCATAACCTTTGTCCTCACATGGACGGTGTCGCTTGGTATCTATAATTCAAAGATCAGCACGTCCGAAAAATACGAGGGCGTATACCAGAAGCTGCGGGAGATCGACGCCACTGTGACCCAGAACTATATCGGCACGGTGAACGATGAACAGCTTGAAAGCAGCACGATAAACGGCTATATCTCCGGAATAGGCGACAAATACGCCGCCTATATCCCGCCCTCTTCTTATTATGAGCTTCAGCAGACCCAGGCGGGAGTTATCCTCGGCGCAGGCTTTGAAGCGGAGGAGGACAGCAGCGGCTATCTAAAGATAACCAATGTGTATAAGGGCAGCTCCGCCGAGCTTAACGGAGTGCTCTCCGGCGACATAATCACTGCCATTGACGGAAAAAGCCTGCTCTCAATGGAGCCGGGTCAGGCAAAAGAACGGCTCTCCGGCGAGGTAGGAACACGTCTTGCCTTGCAGCTTCTCCGGGACGGAGAAAGTATCTCGGTTAATCTGATTCGCCAGCAGCTTGAGATAGAATCCGTTTCCTCAAAGCTTATTAACGAGAATATCGGATATATTCAGATCACAACTTTCAACGCCAAAACCGCAGAACAATTCACGAACGCAGTAACGTCTGTGACCGATGACGGCGCAAAGGCTCTTATCATAGACGTGCGTCAGAATGGCGGCGGAATCGTGAGTGCGCTGAAGCCAATTCTCAATCAGTTTGTACCGTCTGCGCTGGCAGCCACCGTTGAATACTCCGACGGCAGCCGAAAGACCCTGATCGAAACTGACTCCACCAGCTCCATTGATCTGCCTGTGGCAGTGCTCGTGGACGGAGGTACTGTTTCCGCAGCGGAGCTGTTCGCGGCGGTGCTCCGGGACGAATACGGAGCGACTCTTATAGGCTCTCAGACCTTTGGAAAGGCGGTCATGCAGAACACCTATGAGTTCTCGGACGGAAGCGCCCTGACCCTCTCGGTCGGAAAGATCTATACTAAATCCGGTACATGGAACGAAACAGGTCTTAAACCGGACTACGCCGTTGAGCTTACCGCCGGAGCGATACCCGGAAATATCTCCGACGACGCTGACGCGCAGCTCCAGAAAGCAATCGAGGTGCTCACGCCTCATATCCCCGCTGAATAATCGTAAATCCACAGCTTCTGCTGTAAATATATTGATTTGGAGGACAACTAATCATGAATAAGCCTACAACAAAATTGACAAAATCAGGCGTTAAGAAGCTCGAAGCAGAGCTTGAGAACCTTAAGACCGTCGTTCGTCCGGAGATCGCAGCCAAGATCAAAATGGCGCGTTCCTTCGGCGACCTTTCCGAGAACAGTGAGTACGATGAGGCAAAGAACGAGCAGGGTATCATCGAGTCCAGAATTGCTGAGATCGAGCAGACCCTCGCTCATGCAATAATCCTTGACGACGACGAGATCTCCACCGAAAAGGTTGGAATAGGCACTGTCGTAACTATCCTCGATATTGAAATGGAAGAGGAAATGACTTTCCAGATCGTCGGCACAAGCGAAGCGAATATCGACAAGGGTCATATGTCTGATGAATCCCCCATTGGCAAGGCTCTTATTGGTCATGCAGTTGGAGAAACCGTAACAGCCGAGGCTCCCTCTGGCGAGATACAGTTCAAAATTCTCAACATCACCAAGAAGGAGGAAGACTGATAAATGGCAGACGAGATCACACAGCAGAATCCCGCAGAAAACGGGCAGCCGGAAGAGCTTACCGCTGAGCAGCTTGACGAGCAGCACCGCGTAAGACTTGAAAAGCTTGCCGCTCTCAAGGCAGCGGGAAAAGACCCCTACACCATAACCAAGTATGATGTAACTATATCCAACAAGGAGATCCGCGACCGCTTCGAGGAGCTCGAAAACACAGACGTTGCCATTGCCGGCAGAATGATGACCCGCCGTATCATGGGCAAGGCAAGCTTCATCGATGTGCGCGACGGTTCGGACAGAATGCAGGTTTACGTTAGAAAGGACGATGTTGGCGAAGAAACCTACGCTGATTTCAAGAAATGGGATCTCGGAGATATCGTCGGCATAAAGGGCAAGGTATTCCGCACAAAAATGGGTGAGATCTCCGTACACGCTGAGGAGATAATCCTGCTGTCAAAGTCCCTGCTGCCGCTGCCGGAAAAGTGGCACGGATTAAAGGACAAGGAGGAGCGTTACAGAAAGCGCTACCTCGATCTTATCGCTAATCCGGAAAACAAGGAGACCTTTGTAAAGCGTTCCAAGATCCTGCGGGAGATCCGCGCGTTCCTTGACGGTCACGGCTATATCGAGGTGGACACCCCTACCCTGCTGACGCTGGAGATAGGTGCGGCGGCACGTCCGTTCAAGACCCACCACAACGCGCTGGATATTGATATGTACCTGCGTATTGAAACAGAGCTGTACTTAAAGCGGCTTATTGTGGGCGGTTTCGACAAGGTTTACGAGGTGGGAAGAATTTTCCGCAACGAGGGCATGGACGCTACTCATAATCCGGAATTCACCTCCATTGAGATGTATCAGGCGTATCTTGATTACTTCGGCATGATGGATCTGATCGAGGAGCTGTACAGAACAGTTACACTCAACGTATGCGGCACTGATACCGTTACCTATCAGGGCAAGGAGATCGCGGTCGGCAAGCCCTGGGAGCGTCTTACAATGATCGACGCGGTGAAGAAGTACGCGGGAGTTGACTATTATAGCTGGGAGGACGACGCTGCGGCGAGAGCCTGCGCGAAGGAGCACCACGTTGACGACGAGCTGGACGAGAACTCCACAAAGGGTCATGTCCTTATTGCATTCTTTGAGGCTTTCGTTGAGGACAAGCTCATTCAGCCGACTATTATTTATGATTATCCGGTGGAGAATTCCCCGCTGGCAAAGAGAAAGCCGGATTTCCCGGCGTTCACAGAGCGTTTCGAGTACTTCATCAACGGTACGGAGTTCGGCAACGCATTCTCGGAGCTTAACGACCCGATCGACCAGAAGGAGCGTTTCGTTAAGCAGGTTGCCGCAAAGCGCGCGCAGGGCGGAAATGACGCTCAGGTGGACGAGGACTTCATCACTGCGCTGGAATACGGACTTCCCCCTACGGGCGGACTGGGCTTCGGCTTCGACAGACTTGTTATGCTGCTGACGGATTCCCCCAGCATACGAGATGTTCTGCTGTTCCCGACTATGCGTCCTGAAAAGTAAAAAACAATATAAAGCCGCGTAAATTGCGGCTTTCAGACCGTCGAAAAAGTCCCTAAAGGGACTTTCTCGCCGAACATCCGCACTGCCCGCGTAAGGCATAAGGCGTAAGCCGTTGCCAGTACAGTTGTGCGGATAGAAGTGTTTTTTGCCCCGGCAGAGCTGGGGCAAAAAACG
>JAGAJA010000037.1 GCA_017829075.1 Oscillospiraceae bacterium
CCCTAAAGGGACTTTCTCGCCGAACATCCGCCCTGCGCGCACGGTTTGGCGGCATTGCCGCCAAACCGCACACTTGTGCGGATAGAAGTGTTTTTTGCCCCGGCAGAGCTGGGGCAAAAAACGGATTTCAAAAGCCCGCTTTGCGGGCAAAAACCACTTTTCGACAAGCTGAAATCCCCCTCGGGCGAGGGGGATTTTTGTTATTATGCTATGGGAATTGTTACACCGCAAATCTCCGCCGATTCTATCATGTCGTAATCAAACGGAATAAAAGCTCCACGGGTGAGCATACCTGTCTTGGTGGCCGCCTGTGTGTATTCCTGCGGATATATCACCCTGCCGTCCTTCAGCGTTACCTTGAACTCAAAGAGATAGCAGTCGCCCTTTCCCATCCACGAGGTGTCGGTTTCCACAAAATAGCTCCAGTTGAACGGCGTTATCTCAAGGCTGGTGATAACCGCTTCCGTTCCCGGAACGACCGGGCTGTCCTGTGTGCTGTATTCGCTGATGTCAAAGCTTTCGTCCAGCTCCAGCGTAATGCTCTCGGTGCATATCGGGAAATCCACCGGAATATCAACGTGAACTCCGCATTCAAGAATCTGGCACTCGCTGTATGGCTCGTTATCTTTTTCAGAGCCGGTGGGAATAGCCCTTCCCAGCTTGTCAAAGTCAAGCGTTACGATCTTTCCCTCAAATGTATCCTCAGCGTCAGAAAGCCGCCCCATGACATAATAGGAATAAACGTTGCCGTTCTGAGAAATAAGGGCATGATCCATGACGTTTATCCTGCCGAGGAGCGTCTGTTCCTCGCCGGGGATATAGGCTTCTATTATCGAGGAAAGATACCAGTCCTCCCAGCCGGCCTGCGGCTCATAGTTGAAGCCTTCATCGAACACCACGTCATACAGCACATAAGCAGAGGTCTGGTCGGCGCATATCCCCTTTATGTTCAGCCGGAAATTGTCACAGTTGTACCAGAGGTCAAGGTTCTTGCCGTATCTCTCGAAGTCGAATGCTTCCGCGCTGCCGAGATCCTCTGAGTTTCCGGAATCCTCAGCGCCGCTGAAGATACTGCGGAATGCCGCGTTGAAATCCCAGTCGTTCACCGCTCCAACGGTGATCGTAGCCGCCGAAAGCGCTGTAACTACCGCCGCAGCCGCGATCCCTGCCTTGCCGAAGTGAAATCTCTTGTTTTCTTTCATATTATTCGCCCTTTCAATAACGTTTCTGCAAATGGTTTTGTTATCGGTCAGAGGTGCGATATCGGAAAATTCCTGCCATAATCTGCTGTTAAAATTCATCATAGCCCTCCTTTATCAGAAGCTCCCGCAGCTTTGTCCTTCCCCTTGCCAGCCGGGTGGTGACTGTGGACTGCTTTTCGCCAAGAAGCTCGGCGATCCTGCTGACGGGAAAGTCCTCATAATAAAACATATACAGCACCATGCGGTATTTTGGCTTCAGCTTCATAAGCTGGGGTATTAGGCTGAACTTCTCCTTTGGCAGGAACGGTATTTCCTCCGCATTTTCCAGCGGAACGGACAGCCTGCGCCCACAGGAACGAAGCAGGTTTGTGCATTTATTCACAGTTACCCGGATAAGCCACGCCTTGATATGCTCGTCATCGGTGAAGCCCTTTTTGCTGGTGTAGAGCGCCAGAAACACGTCCTGCATGATGTCGTCTGCGTCTGCGGGGTTCTTCACATGGCACAGCGCCACCCGGAATACCAGTCCGCTGAATTTCTCCACCAGACGGGTAAGCTCCGCTTCGCTGTCCACCTGAATTTCCCCGGTCTGCCCGGCTGCTTCGCCGGGATATCCGCGCTCATCCGTCAGCCCGATCATATCCATTGCTGCACCTCCATTCTGTTTCTGAAAGATCTTTCATCTACAACACAATCCATCAGGGCATTTTGTCACAAAAAATCCCCCTCTTTATGGTGTTGCCGATAAAGCAGTTTTTGACCCGCCGAGCAAAACTACCTTCAAAAAGTAGAGGTATTGGCTCGGCGGAACTGCCAAAGGCGGCACGCCTTTGCGAGGGGGAAAATATGTCATGAAATCAGTCAATGGAATGCAGTGTCTTGTAGATATCCTGCATCTGTCGGTCGGTGTCGGCGATGGTTTCGGCACAGTTTTTGAGCTGAGCCGCAAGCTCCGCAGACACCACGCTGTCGGTCTTGTATTTCAGGTCGTGCTCAAGGGTCGCCCAGAAATTCATTGCGATAGTGCGTATCTGCACTTCAACGTGGACAAGCTCCTTTTTCTCGGACAGATAAACCGGGGTTTCTATCACGAGATGCAGGCTGCGGTAGCCGTTTGGCTTGGGGTTTTGTATGTAGTCCTTGCGTTTCAGCAGCTTCACGTCGTCCTGCGCTGTCAGCAGGTCTGCGACGGTGTAAATGTCGTCGATGTAGTTGCACACGACTCTTACGCCGGCGATGTCGTTAAGCGCCTCTCTAGCGTTGTCGCAGCTAAAGGAAAGACCCTTTCGGTTGAGCTTTTCGAGAATGCTCTGTGGGGATTTCACCCTGTCCTCAAGGTGGTGAATGGGGTTGTGATCGTATTTTGTCTTGAATTCGCTGTCGAGTATCTCAAGCTTTGTCTTGACCTCGCGGATAGCGGATTCGTACAAATGCTCCAGCTCCATGAACTGGTAGAGCTGATCCATTATTTTTTCCTGTGCGTCCTGCGGGAGAAGCTGCTGCACAGGCTCTAATTCATATGAACGTTGTTTTTCCTTGTCCATTATTGTGTCCTTTCACGTTTGTGTAACTCCTATTATATAGGCAGATTTGATAAATCAGGTTACAACCATGTGAAATTATTGTGAAATCTGACAAAAATCTATGCTCTTTAGTGATTACTTGGTTGCTTCCTCCTGCATACTGTTCAGCAGGACTTCGATGTCCTCCTGTGACATTTTGCCGCCGGAAGCAGGCTCGGATTTAGTTTCCGGCTCTACTGGCTCAGCGGGAGCATTCGCAGCAAGCAGCTTCTCAATATCCTCCTGCGACATCTTGCCGCCGGAGGCAGGCTCGGACTTGGTTTCCGGCTCTACTGGCTCAGCGGGAGCATTCGCAGCAAGCAGCTTCTCAATATCCTCCTGCGACATCTTGCCGCCGGAAGCAGGCTCGGACTTGGCTTCCGGCTCGACAGGCTCAGCGGGAGCATTCGCAGCAAGCAGCTTCTCAATATCCTCCTGCGACATCTTGCCGCCGGAGGCAGGCTCGGACTTGGTTTCCGGCTCTACTGGCTCAGCGGGAGCATTTGCGGCAAGCAG
>JAGAJA010000038.1 GCA_017829075.1 Oscillospiraceae bacterium
AGCGAACTCACGCGGCTGATTTTGATACGCTTCGCTTTAATCAGCGTGTCCCTAGGAAAAGAAACGCAGGCGTACTGTATGTACGTCAAGTTTCTTTGACGACGATAGCGGTGCTGGATTTCTGCAAAGATTTCCTGAGTTTAAATGGTTATTAGTATTAATATAATAAAACCTATGTTCGCCGAGTATCCGGGAGCATAGGTTTTTTCATATATCACTCTGATATTACCTTCCTGCAATCTTCTGGCAGGATATCTCATTCGCCGCCTGTTTCAGTGAATTCATGTAATCCGAGGGTTGCACCTTTTTCACCGTGGGTGAGCCGCAAATCGTACTTCAGCGGCAGTCAGCGGGCGGGGCAGGCAGTCTGTTTCTATTGTGCCGGGCATTATTTATTCTCCAGAAATTCTATCATCTGACGCCAGTCGTTTATTTTCAGATAATCAAAATCCACATCTCTGACGCCGCTCTGATACTTAGTGGGGTGTTCAAGATAATGAACGGGAAACATTCCCGCATTGTGCGCGCCGATAATATCACACTCAAAATTATCACCGCAGTACCATACATCTTCTGCTTTCAGACCAGCCTTTAAAATGGCAAGCTCAAAAATTCTTCTGTTGGGCTTTCTGAACATATACTCGCTCGTGGCTATAATGAATTCAAAATTATTATCCGGAATAAGGGTGTTGATACGTTCCGAAACGATCTTTCCGCAATAGGAAATATTGCTTATTACACCGGTGCGGATATTGTTTTTATCAAGAAAAGAAAGCAGTTTTCCGATGTTCTCAGCCGGCTGTCCGGGGGAAGATGCGTTCCAGAAAACACGGTCTATTTCTTCATTGGACAAGGATAGTTCTATCCCCAGCGACTCATACAGATACTGTGTAAACATACTGTTTGGCACTTCTATCTGAAAAAGATGACGTTTTTCCGGATCAAATCTTCCAAGCTCCTTGTTTATCTTCTCAGCCTCGGACTGGATCTGCTCGGCGGTAAGATTATCCCTGTTCTGAACGGCATAGGAAAGTAGAGCTCTTGTTCCAGCCACACCGTCAAATGCGGCTTCGTTTACAAGGGTCTGACCGTAGTCGAAAAGTATCATTTGTGGTCGCGGGATCCCAAAGTAATCTTTCTGATGTTCAATTGCTTTGTTAAGGCTCATTTGATCACTCCTCATTTACGCAAATTCCGGGAGCATATCCGCCCCCGGAACAATATTATTTACTCAGCCGCCGCATACTGCGCCGGAAGTCCCCTGCGCCAGTTTTCCATAAACCTCTTGAACCCCGCTGCGCCCTCCGCGTCCGGAGCTTCGGTAATTACCGGCATTCCGCTGAACACTCGTTCTTCAAGGAACTCCGGCAGGTCAAGTCCGGTATTCTGATCCATGAACGCCGCCAGAAGAGCCATTCCCCATGCGCCGCCCTCTCCGGCGGTGGTCATTACGGAAACCTCTGCGTTGAGCGCGTCCGCAAGCAGCTTCTGCGCCGCTCCGGGAACTTTGAACAGCCCGCCGTGTCCGGTAATTCTGCCGACCTTTACCCGCTCCTTCTCCGTCAGTATCTCCATACCCACGGCAAGGGCGGCAAATGCGGAATCAAGCTCCGCCCGCATAAAGTTCGCCAGACTCCAATTTCCCTCCGGGCTGCGGAAATACATCGGTCTGCCGCTCTCCGCTCCCGCCACCGGCTCTCCGGACAGGAAGTTGTACGCGACTACTCCCCCGCAGTCCGCGGCTCCGGTCATCGCATGGCGGTACAGCTTTTCGTAAAGCTCGGATTTATCAAGCTTCGCGCCGGCAAGCTCCGCGAATTCTCCAAACACCTTGACCCATGCGTCCAGCTCCGAGCAGCAGTTGTTGCAATGCACCATTGCCACCGGGCTTCCGTCCGGGGTCGCCACCATGTCTATCTCCGGGTACATTCCGTCAAGCGGCTTTTCCAGCACCAGCATCGAGAAAATTGACGTTCCTGCGGATACATTTCCTGTGCCGCGCTTCACGCTGTTTGTAGCTACCATTCCCGTACCCGCGTCGCCCTCCGGAGGACACAGCGGAACTCCGGATTTCAGATTTCCAGTTGGGTCAAGCAGCTTCGCCCCGGCTTCGGTGAGAACTGCGCCACAGCTTCCCGCGGGCTTCACCTCCGGCAGGATATCAGCAATATCCCAGCCAAAACCATACGGCTTTACAAGCTGCCGGAATTTCTCCAGCATATCGCTGTCGTAGCTGTCCGCGCCGCTTATCGGGAACATTCCCGCCGCTTCTCCCGAACCTGCCTCATGCTTTCCGGTGAGCAGGTAATTCATATACACAGCCAGCGTGTCCAGCCTTGCAATTTCAGAAACGTGCGGCTCTTTCTGCAATATCGCGTGATACAGGTGCGAAATGCTCCACCTCTGCGGAATATTAAAGCCAAACAGAGCCGTAAGCTCCTCCGCAGCCTTTCCGGTAAAGGTGTTCCTCCATGTGCGGAACGGCGCAAGCAGCTTTCCGTCCTTATCAAAGGCGAGATAGCCGTGCATCATCGCGGATATTCCCATTGCGGAAAGCTCCGTCAGCGGCTCTCCGAATTTTCGGGAATAATCCTCCGCCATTGCCGCGTAGCTGCCCTGCAAGCCGGCGATCATTTCTTCCTGAGAGTACGTCCAACAGCCGTCTATCAGGCTGTTCTGCCAGTCGTATGCACCGGAGGCTATCACCGTGTATTTCTCATCGGTCAGAACCGCTTTTATTCTGGTAGAGCCGAATTCAATTCCCAGATACTTCTTCATATTCACCTCAGTCGCAGTAGCCGAATGCCAATACGAAATATGCAGCCTTTTCGCCGCCCTCGACCCGGATCTCTACCTCGTGTTCTGCGCTTTCATCGTTGTCTATCAGATATGCTGTGACAGGGTTGTTCCAGCCGTCCTCCATATTGGAAGCGACAGACTTCACCTTTTCACCGTCAACATAGATGTCAGCCGTGCCATATGCCGGGCTGTTATTTGCCATGAACACCATTTCAAGAACGCTGCAATTTACGCTGAACTTGATCGAACCGCCCTCAGTGTTCTTGTACATCCAGCCGTTGGGGAATGATTCGTGGGTTTCATACGGCTCAAAGTTATTAAGCTCCACACCGGTCATGGTTTCTCTGTCCATGTAGTGCATATTCATATATTTTCCGCTGAATACCGGGGCGGGGAGGTTCTTGTCCACAGCTCCTGTGTTCTCGGAGATCACCGGAATGACCTTGCTGTAATAATTCGCTACAAAATCCCTTATGCAGGAATGTCCATAGGCATTCGGGTGGGACTCGTCGTCTGAATACTGCTCCCATGTCATTTTTCCTGCCTCTATCTCGGCGTAAACACTGTCCGGAACGCTTATCATCGGCAGACCGTAGTTCTCGCCTATCTGCGACATATGCTCCTGACAGGTGTATCCGTTCTTCAGCACCGTGAACAGCAGAACCACTGCGATATCCTTATCCTGTGTCAACAGAGTGCGCACAAGGCTCTCATACGCATTCTTGTAATCCGGCTCCTGACCGTCGTTTACCGCGAATTCCACGAAAACGATATCCGGGTCGGAGGAAAGAACGTCCCGCTCAAGTCTGAGATTTCCAAGCAGAGAGGGAGTGCCGCTGATACCGGCATTCACCCCGGTCACAGTGCTCTCCGGAAACTGCTCCTGAAGCCAGTCGGTGCAGATCTTTGCATAGAATTCTGTCGTGCCTGCGTTATAGCCTTTGGTGATAGAGCCGCCTATGTACGCAACGGTGATATCCTCACCGTTCTGCGCTTTCTGGAGCACGTTCGCCATTCTTGTCATATCTCCGGTCGAGAGCAGCGAACGGTCAACCATTTTCTCATAGTCGGTGCGGGTGTCCTCTGCTTCCTCGGGAGCTTGGGACTCCGGCTCAGATTCCACCTGAGATTCTTCCTCTTCTACTGCGGAAGAAACGCTCTCCTGTGCCGTATCCTCTGTAACTGCGGAGCTGTCCTGCTGCTCCTGTGAGCTGCTTTCGCTGCTCTGGCTGGAATTGCCACCGGAGCAAGCCGTTGCCGTCAGCAGCACTGCGGCTGCCAGAAAAACTGATAAAAGCTTTTTCATGTCATTCTCTCCATAATCATTATTGATCGCCAAAATTGCCCAAAAGCAAATAACGCAAATAACAAAGCAAGCCGCTGCCAACGGCTGCCTGCTAATTTAATTATATTCGATTACCGGCGGCTTGTCAATAGCTGAATGAAAAATGCCGGATATGACGGATAGTTACTGATATCTGAGCCTTTCAGCCTCGCTGATTTCATAGTATGTTTCTATCTTTTATATTGACTTTTATGAAAACACCATGTAATATTGACTAAATATTTTGGATATTATATACAAAAACATTAGCCTATTGTTGCAAATTATACTTTATTTGTGATATACTATATAATAAGAATAGTATGCACATATAATTAAGCTGATTTAGCTAAAAACCTTTGATTAATTAATAAAAAGGATCAGATTCGGAGGAGAATTGATTTGAATAAAGAACGTCCTCTTATTGGCATTATTGCCGCCGAAGCAGAATATGTCTTCTTCGCCCGCGCACTTGAGTTAATTCAGAAAGAGCTGTTCGCCGCAGACATGGATACAGTGATCTTCTCGTCACTGATGATGTCAGGCAACAGCGAATTTGACGCAGCCGAAAACTCGGTTTACGACCTTATAAATCTTGATCTTCTGGACGGAATGATCGTTTTTCCCACCAGTATAAGCGATGAGAACTCAAAAAACAGACTTATCGACCGTATCCGCCGGGATTTTAAAGGCCCGGTGATCACCTTTGACGGCTCGGTGGAGGGCTTCGCCGGATCTGTTTATAACTATGCGCCTGCGGCAGAGCTTATTATTGATCATCTGACAGATCAGCACGGAGTAAAAACCATTGACTTTGTCGGAGGTCCGGACAGCGCATACCACAATAATATTCTCCGCTGCTTCCAGAACGCGATGGAAAAACACGGGATCACTATCCTGGAAAACAGGATCCACCACGGCTGCGACTGGGTCGGGGATTTTTCGGGGATCGTAGATGAAATAATCGCGAACGGACTTCCCGACGCGATAGTATGCTGCTCCGATCTTACCGCTGTGCAGATAATTACGCAGCTGACGAAGAAGGGCTTCCTCGTTCCGGGCGACGTACTTGTGACAGGATTCAATCAGAACGAACCATACGGCGCAAATTACATAAACGTCACCACCTCGCTTCGCGATCCAGGAGCAATGGCGCGGAACGCGGCAGGCTACATAATCTCCAGCATAAGAGGCGATGAATTTGTTCCGGAATCCGTTGAGCATTCAGCTACCCTTATCCCCGGACTCACCTGCGGCTGTGAAAACGTCAATATCGGCACTCTGTGCGTTGAAGCAGTATCAGATATGACCGCTATGCAGAGAAGCGGCTATGACTCCTACTACAACTTCATGTCTGAGGATCTGGTGGGCGCAGAAACCTTCTATGACTATCTCTGGAAGCTGGACTGGTATACGCATTTCCTCGGAGAGTGTACCGGATTCTGGATGTGCATGAATAACAAGGTAATGCACAACGCGGTACCTGACTCCGGATTTACCGAGAAAATCTGTATTCCCTATAAGCGCATAAACGGACAGGGCAATGTGGACATGATGGCGAAATTCCCGCGGGAACAGATGCTTCCTGCTATCTTCGAGCACCGTGACTCCCCTGCCGGATTCATTTTCACCTCGCTGCACTTCATGGGCGTAAATTACGGCTATGTGGTATTGTCCTACGGCAACAGCGGCAGGGTTTACGACAAGTCCTATGTAAAATGGCTCAGGAGTGTGACCTGCACGCTTGAAAAGCAGCGCCGCCATATTCTCTACAATGATGCTGTTACTGAGTCGCAGGTGCGCGACTCCCTTACCGGACTGCTCAATATGCGCGGATATACAAGGATCATGACAGAACGCTGCGGCAGGTTCAACGATCCGTCAAAGCTGCTCCGTATCATCTCTATCGACATCGAGAACCTCAGAGGCATTAACGACACCTACGGCTACGCCGAGGGAGATAAGGTGCTTTCCAGCCTCGGCGTTGCATTGATCGGCGCAGCCGGCGAGAACGATATCGTCGTAAGAGTAAGCGGCGATGAATTCTTCATTGCCGGAATACTTGACGAAGGCTCTGTGGACGATGTTCCCTCAAGGATCCAGTCCGCAATGGAAACTCTCAACCACCGCGACAACAGAGAATATGGTGTGAACATATACACTGCGGCGGTTTCCGCTCCCATAACCGACAAGACTATACTCGAAAGACTTCCCTATGAAGCCGCATATCAGCGCACCCTCGCCAAGGATAACCACACGAAGATGCACAAGACCGCAGACGTCAGCACCGAGTCCTTTGACCCGGAGGAACGGCTTAACGTCATTCGCCTGCTCAACGAAAATCTGTTCACCTATCATTTCCAGCCTATTGTCAACGCTCGTAATGGCAGGATATACGCTTATGAAGCTCTGATGCGCTCCGGAGATGAATTCCGGCTTTCGCCGCTCACTATCCTCAACCATGCGGAAGCCTTAGGCAGACTTCACGACGTTGAAAAATACACTATGTTCAACACTATGCGCTTTGCCAAGGAAAACAGGGCGCTGCTCTCCGGAAAGCTGTTGTTCATCAACAGTATTCCCGCGTATATGCTGCCAGACTCCGACTTTGAGCAGCTTTATCAGATATACGGCGATGTGATGCAGAACATTGTGATAGAATTCACCGAGCAGACTCAGGCAAGTGAGAGTCAACTCTCCAGCTTGATAGAAAGAAGCCAGCGCTGCGGGTTTAAAATCGCGATCGACGACTACGGCACAGGCTATTCCAACATCAGCAGCCTGCTGACATTTATGCCAAACGTGGTAAAAATCGACCGCAGCCTTATCATGAACATTCACAAGGACAAGCGGAAAAAGCATTTCACACGCAACATCATCGACTACGCGCACGACAACAATTTTATGGCTCTTGCTGAGGGCGTTGAGCTTCCTGAGGAGCTTCAGACGGTGATCGCTATGGGTGTTGACCTTATTCAGGGATACTACACCGCTAAGCCCTCTCCGGATATAATTCTGGAAATTGATCCTGATATTGTGCATGAAATCCAGGATTACAACCGCAATTGCGAGGTGCGCCGCACCAGAAAGACATATTTCACCGGCGATGAGCGCGAGATATCCCTCATGGCTCTTGATCTCGACAGCTACACGGACATCATTATCAACAAAACAGAATACACCCTAACCGGAAATAAGAACTATATTTCCGAAATGGCTGTCCGCGCCAAGGACAACTCCAATTGCATTCTCAATCTTGTGAATATATCCATGAAGAACGAGAGCGCCGGCGCTTCGATAACTGTTGGTCAGAACAGCACAATGACGCTCAACATCATCGGAGAAGTGACCATTAACGGAGGAATTTATGTACCCTCCGGATCTACATTAAAAATAATCGGCGACGGCTCCCTGACGGTAAGCTCCGCGTCAAACCACACCTATGCAATAGGCTCAGGAAGCACCATGCCCTATGGTAATATCGAAATCGACCTGAAGAGCAGGCTGATGATACATCTGGACAGCGAAAAGAGCGTTGCTATCGGCGGCAGAAGCAACGACGGCATTTCCCATATAAAGATCGCCTGCAAGGAACTGATCATTGAACAGATGGGTAAGCAGTCCCTCGCAATCGGAAGCGTGCTTTCCGGCGCGAATATTTCTATTGAGGAAACCAGACTTTCTATCGAGCAGCACTCAAAAACTGCGCTGGGTATGGGAAGCTTCAGCGACCCCTGCGAGATCTCTGTCGTTTCCAGCTCCGCCGACTTCAATGTATCCGGCGATAAGATCGGCGGCTTGGGCTCGTTCAATTCCAACGGTGGGAAAATCAAAATGTCAGGCGTCCGCATCAGCTCTGTTTTCAAGGGCAAGGAGATACTCGGAATAGGTGCGGACAAGCAGTTCGGAGAGATCGTTATGGCAGACTGCACATTTAACTCGCTCATTGAAGGGGCGGAGGTAGTGGTCTTTGGCTCTGCGGACTGCGAAGGCTCTATCAGCATGACTACTTGCAGCGGAGATATCATGGTGCGCTCCGGCTCCAAAACCCTGCTGGGAGTCAATCCGGAAAACCTTATTTCCGACCGCTGCGGTCTTAACTTTCAGGGCTGACAGGCAATTATCCATATAAAAAAGAGGTTTTCGGCATTGAGCTGAAAACCTCTGATTTTTATTTTATATTGAATCAGGCAAGCATGACTTCCTGCTCGGAGGAAACCGGCTCCTCCGGAATTATGCTGTCATTCTTTGCAGCCGGAACGGACATCGGAGATGTTTTCCCCGCATTCCACTCCACCAGCTCCATAAGCCGCTTATCCATCAGCGTGTATCCGTGACGATAAAGCTCCATTATCTTAGTGCTGTCCTGCTCAAACTTGGAAATCGTGGGTATCTGCGGACGTATTACAAACGCTTTTCCCTCAGCCTGAAGCTTTTCCATAAGGCTCACTGTCTGCCAGTACCGCTCAACCCGCGTCATGCAGGCGTCAACGAACTCCGGATAGTTCTTGTACATATGGCTTATCACCTGTTTGAACTTTGAGTAGTTCGTAGGGGGAACGTTGCTGTCGGGCTTTGTCAGCACGATAACCACCTTGTCGCAGCCCATTTCCATGGCGTGTTCGATCGGAATAGAGTCCGCAATGCTGCCGTCAAGGTAATGTCTGCCGTTGATCTCCACCGGATCGCACAGCATCGGCACGGAGCAGGTCGCCTTGACTATCGTCATCAGCCGCTGCTGGTCGCTTTTCTCAGAGAAAAACTCCGCCTTGCCGGTCTCGCAGCAGGTGCAGGCATACTCTACATCAATGTCGCTGCTGAAGTATGTATCGAAATCAAACGGGAACTGCTTGTAAGGGTACTCGAAAGCCATCTTGTCAAGATTGATTATCTTATGTACCTCCACGAACTGCCTGAACCCGAAATAGGACTCCGACTTCGGCGCATTAATCTGCCGCGCGGTGCGTCCTATCTGCCGTGAAACATAGCTCA
Organism: Oscillospiraceae bacterium; assembly: GCA_017829075.1. Next base: position 9,116 of record JAGAJA010000038.1, read on the forward strand.
TGGCATTGCCGCCGCCGGCGGAAACTCCAACCACATATGGGTAATATATTCCGTTCTCCATAAGGCGGTCAAGCACTCCCGCAGTGAATATGCCTCTCACCGCGCCGCCCTCTAATATAAGTCCTGTTTTCATAATATCACCACCATAATAATTCTGATGTCTGCCGCAGCATTATATTATTTCACGATACTATGATAACACAGGAAAATCAATTTTTTGTAAACTTTTTTAAACAACAGCCTCGCATTTTATACAAAAACAGACTGATTTTTCCAGCCGGAATTAAACAATTTGCCGCCCGGTGTCTGAATTACCGGACGGCATAATCTAATTTTTTTGATTTACTGATTACTGCTGACTGCTCACTGCTACCGCAAGCTCGCCGTTCTGTTCGTCAATGGTGATAGTATCACCCTGATGAACCTTGTCGCCAAGTATCTCCTTAGCCACAAGGGTTTCAACATTCCGCTGAATGTATCTCTTGAGCGGACGTGCGCCGAAGCTGGGATCAAAGCTGCTGTCAACAATAAGCTGCTTTGCATTGTCAGAGATTTCGAGCGTGATCTGCTTGTCCTTGAGCCGCTTTTTGAGGGAAGCCGCCAGCAGGTCGATAATGCTGAATATCTCTTCTTTTCTGAGGGGCTTGTAGAATACTATCTCGTCAAGACGGTTGAGGAACTCCGGACGGAATGACTGCTTGAGCAGCATATCCACCGACTTCTTAGCCTCATCGGAGATATCGCCGTTTTCATTGATGCCGTCCAGAATGAACTGAGAACCGAGGTTTGAGGTCAGAATGATTATCGTATTGCGGAAATCCACAGTCCTTCCCTGACCATCGGTTATTCTGCCGTCGTCAAGCACCTGCAAAAGCACGTTGAACACGTCCGGGTGAGCCTTCTCCACCTCGTCGAACAGTACAACGGAATAGGGCTTGCGGCGTACCGCCTCGGTGAGCTGACCGCCCTCCTCATAGCCGACATATCCTGGAGGCGCACCGATAAGTCTGGACACGCTGTATTTCTCCATATATTCGCTCATGTCAAGACGGACGATGCTGTGCTCGTCATCGAAAAGCGCCTCCGCAAGAGCCTTTGCAAGCTCCGTCTTACCTACGCCGGTCGGGCCGAGGAACAGGAACGAGCCAAGCGGCTTCTTCGGGTCGTTTATTCCCGCACGGGAACGCATGATTGCTTCGGTAACTCTGTCCACCGCTTCGTCCTGACCGATCACCCGCTTATGAAGCGTATCGCCAAGCGCAAGTATCTTCTCGCGCTCGCCCTCCACCAGCTTTGTTACCGGAATGCCCGTCCAGCGGGAAACGATCCTTGTGATCTCGTCCTCAGAAACCTTGTCACGCAGAAGGGAGTCGTTCTTCGCCTGCTCCGCAAGCTCCTCCTCTTTGGCAAGGTCAGCCTGCAATTTCGGAAGCTTACCGTACTGCAATTCCGCAGCCTTGTTCAGGTTATATTCACGCTTTGCCTTTTCGATCTCGCCGTTGGTGTTCTCGATCTCCTTACGCAGATCCTGAACTCTGGTGATAGCGTTCTTTTCGTTCTCCCACTTTGCTTTCATCGCGTTGAACTTCTCGCGCTTCTCAGCAAGCTCCTTGCGTATCTCCTCAAGGTGCTCCTGTGAAAGCTTGTCGGTTTCCTTTTTCAGAGCCGCTTCCTCGATCTCGTCCTGCATAATGGAACGGCTGATCTCGTCAAGCTCCTGCGGCATACTGTCCATTTCGGTGCGTATCATCGCGCAGGCTTCATCAATAAGGTCTATCGCCTTATCCGGCAGGAATCTGTCTGTGATATATCTGTTGGAAAGAGTTGCCGCCGCGATAATCGCGCTATCGTGGATCTGAACTCCGTGGAATACCTCGTACCGCTCTTTCAGACCTCTCAGAATGGAGATAGTGTCCTCAACGCTCGGCTCGTCCGCAAGAACTGTCTGGAAACGACGCTCCAGAGCCGGGTCTTTCTCAATATACTTGCTATACTCGTCAAGGGTGGTCGCGCCGATGCAGTGCAGCTCACCCCGTGCCAGCATAGGCTTCAGGAGATTGCCTGCGTCCATTGCGCCGCCGTTTTTGCCCGCGCCGACAATAAGGTGAATTTCATCAATGAACAGAAGTATCTTACCCTCGCTCTTCTTGACCTCGTTCAGAACGGCTTTCAGACGCTCCTCAAATTCGCCCTGATACTTCGCGCCTGCGATAAGTGCGCCCATATCCAGCGAGAATAGCTTTCTGTCCTTGAGGTTAGCCGGAACATCACCCCGGACGATACGAAGGGCAAGTCCCTCAACGATAGCGGTCTTGCCGACGCCGGGTTCACCGATAAGGCAGGGGTTGTTCTTCGTCTTTCTTGAAAGAATGCGGATAACGCTTCTGATCTCGCTGTCACGTCCGATTACCGGATCGAGCTTGTTCTGCCTAGCCAGCTCAACCAGATCCTGACCGTACTTGTTCAGAACGTCGTAGGTTTCCTCCGGCTCCTGTGAGGTAACTCTCGCGCTGCCCCGAATCTCTGAAATAGCCTTGAGCAGCTTATCCTTTGAGATACCGAAGCTCTTGAAAATACCCGCAACTCCGCTGGAGGGCTTCTCCGCCAGCGCCAGAAGAAGATGCTCCACTGAAACATACTCGTCCTTCATGCGCTCCGCCTGCGCCTCGGCTTCTACGAAAGCCTTGTCGAGGTCAGAAGAAACGAAGATCTTACCGGCTTCTCTGCCGCTGCCGGAAACCCTCGGCATACCCTCGATAAAGTGCAGCGCAGCCTGCTCAACGCCGTTAGCGTCAATGTTCATCTTAGTCAGCACCTGAGAGGTCAGGCTTCCCTCCTGAGTGATCAGCGCGTACAGCAGGTGCTCCTGCTCCACGCAGTTGTTCTGATAGCTTATCGAAATATCCTGCGCCGACTGAATGGCTTCAAGAGATTTCTTGGTGTACTTGTTAGGATTCATAAACACTCCTCCTCTTTTATGTCATATTATTACTTTCTGCTTTACTATTGCCGCGGCGTAGCTTTTCTCCGCCGCCGCGCCTGCTCTTCCGGTGTCCGGAAGCTGCGCGAAATACTGCTTCATGGCTTCGTCAAGCATCGCCATGTAGTCCGCCACCGCCTGTCCCAGCGCCTCGTCAGGAATACCGTCCGGCGGCATATTGAGCGTCCTTGTAAATCTCCCCGGCTCTATTGCAAACAGAATGTCCTGTGATATCTTCCCGGCGATGTACTTCTGCTCAAGCTCCGTCCAGCAGCGGAAAAATCCGCTGAGGTCTGAATAAAGCTGGTCGCTCTGAGTACGCACGGTTATTCTCAGCTCCCCGGCGCGTTTGCTTCCCGCCCCGAACAGCTCCACTGAATACCGCAGCGTTGGCTTGTAGCGGTATTTCAGCGCGGTCTTGCAGGCGACTGTCGCCGCTGAGGGCTGCTCGGTCAGGTAGAATTCCCCGCCGACTGCGCTCAGTATCGCGGAGGTTATGCTTTTCAGCCGCATTTCGGGAGTTACGCAGCAGACCCGCTCCGCAAGAAGCTGGTTCACCATCGCCGAACGGCTCAGCCCGGAGCTTCTAGCAAGCCTGTCCACTGCTTCTACAACGTCATCGGACAGCACCAGACTGTATATGCTCTTTTCCGTGGCACTCACCTCCTTATGTTAATAATTTTACCACAGGATTATTAATTTGTCAAGAGGTATTATTAATATTTCTTGCAATTTTCACAAATCAAGGGACACGCTGAATAAAGCGAAGCGTATCAAATTCAGCCGCGTGAGTTTCCTCGTTTGAACGTGGCGAATTTGATTTATTCAGCGTTTCCCTATGCCGTAAGTGCGGAGGATCTCGGTGTTTACGGCTTTGCGGCGGTCAAGTTCTGCCAACACATCTGGATCGGTAAAGAATGCGTATTCTTCTGCTGCTTCTTGGCGTTCCTGTTCATCGCTTGGAACAATGCCATCATTTTTCCTTTTTAATACACCCTTCAACGCTTCGTCCTCGGAGCAAGGCACAAGCCCGCGCTTTTTCATCATGTCACAGAATAAGTTTACAAGCATCATTCTGCCCATATTGTCTTTGATCTGTACGTTTGAAAAAAATCGTCCCATACAATCCTCCCGCATTGAATGTCTTACCAAAATATTACCACATCACCGAAAATAAGTCAACCACGGAAGTAAATATTATAGGCTGGTCTTTCTCACAGAATTATTCCGCTGATTTTGTAAGATATGCACAATAACTCCGCACCTGCTCCCCCGTCACACTGAATTAGTTACAAAAAATTCCTCATATCGCCGTATTACCTCCGAAACTCTTGACAAATCCGGGTATTTGTAGTATTATATTATAGGAGTTAGAATGTTCTAACTTTTATTTACCGTCAATCAATTAGGCATGACTAATCCCTCCGGCAGTCTTTCTGGACAGGTCGGAGCATAATATATAGAGGAGGACATTATGGCAACTCTGAAAGACGCAAAGATCGGTCACACAGTCACCGTGAAGAAGATAAACGGCGAAGGCGCGCTGAAGCGCAGGATCATGGACATGGGTATCACCAAAGGAACTGATATAATGATACGCAGAGTGGCTCCGCTCGGCGACCCGATAGAGGTAACAGTGAGGGGCTACGAGCTTTCACTGCGCAAGGCAGACGCTGAAATGATCGAGATATAATCATAATACGGAATTCGTAATCAAAAAGGGAGTGTAAAGCATGGATATCCGTATAGCCCTTGCCGGCAACCCTAACTGCGGCAAGACCACGCTTTTCAATGCGCTCACCGGCTCAAATCAGTATGTGGGAAACTGGCCGGGAGTTACAGTGGAGAAAAAAGAGGGAAAGCTCAAAGGACACAAGGACATTATCATCACCGACCTTCCGGGAATTTACTCGCTGTCGCCCTACACACCAGAGGAAATAGTTGCACGGAATTACCTCGTTGGAGAGCGCCCGGAGGCAATACTGAACATAATCGATGGCACAAATCTTGAAAGAAATCTGTACCTCACCACTCAGTTTCTGGAGCTGGGAATACCGGTGGTCGCCGCGATAAATATGATGGACGTTGTACGGAAGAACGGCGACAAGATCGACACCGATCAGCTTTCAAAGAACCTCGGCTGCCCGGTGGTGGAAATCTCAGCGCTGAAAAACACCGGCATTGACGAGGCGGTGGAAACCGCGATAAAAGCGGCGCAGGAAAATAAAGTCACCCCTCCCCGTCACAACTTCAGCGGAGCAGTGGAGCACGCAATCGCTCACATTGAAGAAGCAGTGCTCCACGAACTTCCTGAGGATCAGCAGCGCTGGTACGCAATAAAGATATTTGAGCGGGACGAAAAGGTTCTAGGTCTGCTTAATCTCTCGGACAGGCTCAAAAGTCACATTGAAAACGACATCAAAGCCGCCGAAGCGGAAATGGACGATGACGCGGAATCTATCATCACCAACGAGCGCTATAACTACATCTCTTCAATCATCAAGGGCTGCCTTGTGCGCAAAAACAACGGTGGACTCACCACCTCCGACAAGATCGACCGGATAGTTTCCAACCGCTGGCTGGGACTGCCGATATTCGCGCTGATCATGTTCCTTGTGTACTACATATCAATGGTGACTGTCGGAAATGCCGCCAGCGAGTGGACTAACAACGGACTGTTCGGCGAGGGCTGGTATCTGCTGGGAATAGGCAGGAGCGAATACACTGAAGCCTGCGAGGACTACACCGCCGCCGAAACCGCGGTAAACGCGTTCGGAATGTCCGTTGACCCGGACGAAAAGGACTTCAACGAATATATGGAGGTAAACAGGCTCAACAGCTTCACGCCTTCCACAGACACCGCGGTTATCTCCGTCACCGACGAAGAAACTCTTACGGAGCAGGACGTGACGGTTTACTATGACCAGATCCCGCAGAACGCCCCGGATAACACTAATCTCATGAGCTACACCGACGCGGTGGATTATTACAAGAAAAACGGCTTCGGCGAACCTCAGCCATCTGCTTATGGCGTGTGGATTCCCGGTATCCCGGCGCTGATAGAAGCCGGACTGGACGCGCTGAACTGCGTTGACTGGCTGAAAGGGCTTATCCTTAACGGAATAGTCGCAGGCGTCGGCGGAGTTCTGGGCTTTGTTCCGCAGTTATTGGTGCTGTTCCTGATGCTGGCGTTTCTGGAAAGCTGCGGATATATGTCAAGAGTTGCGTTCGTGCTTGACCGTATCTTCCGGAAATTCGGACTGTCCGGCAAGTCCTTTATTCCTATATTAATAGGAACCGGCTGCGGAGTTCCCGGAATTATGGCTTCCCGGACTATTGAAAACGAAAGCGACCGCCGCATGACGGTCATCACCACGACCTTTATTCCCTGCGGAGCTAAAGTGCCTTTCATCGCGCTTATCGCCGGAGCAGTTTTCGGCGGCTCGCCGTGGGTTTCCACCGGAGCCTATCTTATCGGCATTGCGGCTATAATCATATCCGGAATCATGCTGAAGAAAACCAAGCCCTTTGCCAGTGCCCCTGCGCCCTTTGTAATGGAGCTTCCCGCTTACCATATGCCAACCGCAAAGAGCGTTTTCGGCTCAATGTGGGAGCGCGGCTGGGAATTCATCAAGAAAGCTGTAACGGTGATCCTACTGTCCTCGGTCATTGTGTGGTTTACCTCTAACTTTGGCTTCGTGGACGGAAGCTTCACGATGCTCTCCGAATCGCAGATGGAGCACTCAATCCTCGCGGTCATCGGCAGCGCGATATGCTGGATCTTTGCGCCGCTGGGCTGGGGCAACTGGCAGTCGGCAGTTGCTTCCCTCACCGGGCTTATCGCAAAGGAAAACATCGTGGGAACTCTGGGAGTGCTGTACGGCGGCAGCTCGGCGGTCGCCGGGGCTTTCACTCCGGTGAGTGCAATGTCGTTCCTGATATTCAATCTGCTCTGCGCCCCCTGCGTTGCGGCTATGAGCGCGATCAAAAAGGAAATGAACAGCGCAAAGTGGTTCTGGTTCGCGATCGGCTATGAGTGCAGCTTCGCCTATGCGATATCGCTTATCGTATACAATCTCGGCAATCTGTTTTCCGGGAATGTTGACGGCGTTCTTGAAATTGCCGGAGTTGTCGCAGCGTTCACGGTTCTCGTCGTGATGATATTCATGCTGGTAAGACCCGCTAAGTCATCAAAGCGAATACAATCTGTAAAGAAATAAGCTTTCTTTACTTATAGTTATGAGGTGTATCATGCTGGAATTTTTGTCGCAGAACTGGGGAAGCATTCTCGTGGCGCTGATCGTGCTGGGGCTGTGCGCACTGGCGGTCTGGCGGCTTCATGTCCAGAAGAAAAAGGGTAAGTGCGGCTGCGGCGGGAGCTGCGGGTGCTGCCCTAATTCCGGAACGTGCCACGGTAAGCATGACAATAATTGAGCATATTCAATAGCAAAAAATCCCCTGAGATTTAAGCTTCTCAGGGGATTTTTTGTAATATAACTATTAAATAATACTTTCTGTATATTATTCTGCAATAAAAACTCCCCGCAAAAGCGGGGAGAATTTTGTGAGTTTGAATTATTCCTCGGTTTCAGCGGACTCAGCAGCTTCCTCCATGAGTGCCTTGATGGAGAGGGAAACTCTGTTCTTGTCGGTGTCGATGTCGATGATCTTAGCCTCGACCTCCTGACCAACGGAGAGAACGTTAGCGATGTTGGTAACTCTCTCTGTGGAGATCTGGGAAATGTGGATAAGACCGTCAACGCCGGGAATGATCTGAGCAAATGCGCCGAACTCAGTGATGCTTACGATAGTAGCCTTAACTACGTCGCCGATCTGGTATTCCTCAACGAACTTTGTCCACGGATTCTCGTCAGGATCCTTAGCGGAGAGGGAAACTCTCTTCTTCTCTGGATCAAAAGACTTAACGATAACGGTGATCTTATCGCCTTCCTTAACGATATCCTTCGGGTGGCCAACTCTGTTCCATGTCAGCTCGCTGGTGCGAACAAGACCGTCAACCGGTCCGATGTCAACAAATACGCCATAGTCTTCGATGGAACGAACCTCGCCCTCGAACTTCTGACCAACCTCGATGCTCTCCCAGAACTTAGCTCTCTCAGCGTCGCGAACCTCTCTGGTTGCCTGTCTGATAGAACCAACTACTCTATTGCGCTGCTCGTTGATCTCGATAACCTTGAACTGTACAGTCTTCTTTACCAGATCCTCAAGCTTACCGCTTCTGGGAACGCCGGTCTGAGAAGCAGGAATAAATACTCTTGTGCCGTTTGTTACAACGATAACGCCGCCCTTAACCGCCTGAGTAACTACACCCTCAAGAGTTTCGTTTGCTTCCTTGCTTGCTGCGATCTTCTCCATGCCAAGCGCGGAGTCAACTCTCTTCTTGGAGAGGAAAACAACACCCTGAGAATCGTCAACCTTTGTAACGATAGCATCGATAACATCGCCAACGCTTACAACATCGGAAACGGACGCATTGGGATCGTTGGTCAGCTCTTCAAGGGGTATGTAACCCGTGTGCTTTGTGCCCAGCTCAACAACAGCCTCGTTCGGCTTAACGCTTACGACTGTTGCCTTGACTTTAGCGCCGTTATATAATCTCTTGCTCTCGGACTGCTCGAACAGTGCAGCAAAGCTCTCCTCATTTTCATTGTTTGTGATGATCTCGCTCATTTTAAAATGAACCTCCTTTATTGTATAGGCCGGGGTAGAAGCCCCTGCCGTTATTCCGATAATACTATCGGAGTGCAGACCCTCTAAGATCTGCGGGGAAAGCTCTGAGGCACTCTCGATGAACACTGTGCGGCAATATCTCGAACAGATTTCAGCTAACTTTCCTGTGTTAGAGCTGTGCCTTCCTCCGACTACCAGCATAAGGTCAGCCCTAATTGCAAGCTCCTCAGCGTTCTTCTGACGCTCGGCGGTCGCATTGCAAATTGTATCATATATTTTCACGCAGCAATATTCTTCCCTGATTTTCTCTGAATATTCCAAAAATCTGCTGCGGTCGAAGGTTGTCTGTACAACGAGAACTGCGTTCCCGCCGGAAGCCCTGCATTCGTCAAGAACCCTGCGGACTTCATCAAACTCCATGCACGCGTAAGCCTTGCAGCCAGCGTGACCGATAATGCCCTGAACCTCCGGGTGATCCCCGTTGCCGAGAATTATCACCGTACTGTTTTCGGGCTGCTCTGAAACTATCTTATGAATACGCTTGACAAACGGGCAGGTCGCGTCCAGCAGTTCTGAGCATACCTCCGCAGCTCTGTCCTCCGTATTCTTTCCGACGCCGTGGGAGCGGATTATCAGCGGTTTTCCCGCCGCCTGCTCTACGCTGTCAGCGATCCTCACTCCCCGCTTTTCAAGGGAGTCGGTGACGATCGTATTATGTATAAGCGGACCAAGCGTGTAAACCTCGCCGTATTCTCCGGCAGCCTGCTCGGTGAGCTTTATTGCGCGCTCCACCCCGAAACAGAAGCCAGCCTTGTCCGCGGTTTCAATCAACATCAGGCATATTCTCCTGAAGCTTTGCGATCTCGTCCATAATTGTCGCGCTGACCTGCTTCAGCATTTTCTTGTCGGAAATGTCAACATCAAAATGCTCCGCCGGTATCTTCTCCCCGATAGAAATATAAATATTTCTGCGGAATTTTTTCCTGCCGTACCGGATAAACACCGGGACTACCGGGACTTTAGCCTGCGCCGCGATAAGCGTAACGCCGCTCTTTGCACGACCAAGAGTGCCGTCCTTTGAGCGCGTTCCCTCCGGGAAGATAACAAATATCCGTCCCTCCTTGAGGCTTTCCAGCGCCCTTTCGATAGCCGAATTGTCCTTTGCGCCCCGCTTTACCGGGAATGCGCCAAGCCGCTTTATCAGCCATGTGAACAGCGGATTTATCTCGAAAAGCTCCTGTTTCGCCATAAATGTGTACTTACCCTTGAAGGTAATACCCACCACTGGCGGATCGTTATTGGAAACGTGGTTGCTGGCGATTATATACCCGCCCTTTTCCTTGGGGATATTCTCACCGCCGATAACCACAATGTGGTATACGATAAGATAAAATAGTCTTGCACAATTGCGGAGAAACGAGTAGAACATCTTACAGCTTCTCCTTTATGATATTGCAGACAAGCTCGCAGGACTGCTCAAAATCAAGCCCTGAAGTATCCGCAAGCACAGCGTCCTCCGCCTGCTTCAGCGGAGCGACAGCCCGGTGAGAGTCGTCATAGTCCCGCTTATTGAGATCAGAAAGAACCTCCTCAAACGTGGTCTTAACGCCCTTTGCGCAAAGCTCGTCAAAACGGCGCTTCGCCCGTATCTCCGGCGCGGCGGTGAGAAATATCTTCACCTGAGCGTCCGGCAGAACGACAGTGCCGATATCTCGCCCGTCCATGATGACATTGTTTTCAGCCGCGATCTTTCTCTGCATATCCAGCAGAGCCGCCCTTACCTCCGGCACGGCAGAAACAGCGGAAGCCGCCATGGATATCTCCGGCAGCCTTATCTCCTCCGAAACGTCCTCGCCGTTAAGGTAAATATGCTGAACGCCGTCGCAAAGCCGAATTTCCGGTTTTATCTCCGGCAGACGGGCTGTTATATCCGTAGGCGACGACAGATCCGCGCCGCTTCTGTGACAATACAGTCCGACCGCTCTGTAAAGAGCACCGGTATCAACGTATATAAAGCCGAGCCTTTTCGCCGCAGTTCTCGCGATACTGCTTTTTCCTGCGCCGACCGGCCCGTCAATAGCCGCTGAGATCAGCTTTTCCGGCATAAACATCACCTGAACAAGCCACCAACTGAGTGGCTGAAATGTGAAAAAAATGTAAAAAGGTAAAACTACCCCTATATATTTATTCAATTTATTATATCACACTCTTTTTAAAAATGCAAGTGTTTTTTTGCAATTTCATAGAATTTTCACTATATTTTTTACGACAATTTATTCAGTCGGACAAAAAAATCAGCTTCTGCCAGTTTTATTCCATTCATCTCTTGTTATCGCGTAAATCGAGGTCGATTCTCCCTCGCTGTCGATGAAATTTTCCACAAGTGTCATGCCGGCGGCTTTGGCGGTCGCCGAGGAAGCCGTATTCGCCGTTTTCATGTAGGAACACAGAAGATTGAACGGCGTGTTCAAAAATCCCCAGTCCCGGCAGGCGCAGGCAGCCTCTTTCGCGTAGCCATGCCGTTGGTGAGCCTTTGCGATATGGTAGCCTATCTCCGGCTTTATCATTCCGTTGATGTTCTGCATGGTAATCCCGCAGTCACCTATCATCTCCCCGGTTTCCTTAAGCACCACCGCCCACAGCCCGAAGCCGAATATCCTGTATCTCTCAATGTTCTTTTCAATCCACCCGCGCACCCGGTTTTCGTCAAATGTATAGGGGTAATGCTGCATTATGTCGGAGTCAGAAAGCACCGCGTACAGTGCTGGGAAGTCCTCCTCGGTCATTTCCCGGAGGAAAAGTCTTTCGATTTCAATGATCATACCCAAACCTCTCATTTGCAAAATTCAATGCCGCCCCCCACCCCGCCGGAAGCGGCATAATCCTTATCTACCCGCGATCGCAGCAGCAGCTGCATAAGCCGTAGAAAACGCGATCTGCAAATTAAATCCGCCAGTCAGTGCGTCGCAGTCAATTATCTCCCCGGCAAAATACAACCCCGGACACAGCTTGCTTTCCATAGTGTTCGGGTTTATCTCCTTAACGGAAACACCGCCGCGGGTGATGATAGCCTCCTCCACCGGACGGAGCCGGGTGATATGAAGTGTGAGGTGTTTCAGCAGCCGCCCCAGCTCCTGACGCTGTGCCTTTGTTACCTCGTCCACGTGTAGCTCCGCCGGAATTCCCGACAAATCCGCAATTACCGGAGCAAGCTGCGCCGGGAGCAGTCCTCTCAGGCTGTCCGCGAACCGCATTCCCCTACGCTCGGCGAAATCCCGCTGTATTCTGCTGTCAAGCTGCTTATCGGAAAGCGCAGGCTTTAAATCTATCTCCACCGAATACTCGGCGCTCTCCTCCGCAGGAATATGCGCCGACGCGCTCAGCACGGTAGGCCCGCCGATGCCGTAAGCCATGAACATAAGCTCGCCGAAATCCTCATAAACCGTTTTGCCGCTCCGGATTAGCTTCATTGAGATATTCCTCAGGTCAAGCCCCGCAGCCCGCGCAGTCCACCGCTCCTCGGTTTCCACAGGAACAAGTGAGGGCTGACACGGAACGACAGTATGCCCCACCCGCTTCGCCAGCGCATACCCTGAGCCGTCCGACCCGGTGGCAGGATAGGAAAGTCCTCCGGTAGCAAGCACCATCGCAGAAGCCCGTACTTCCCTGCCGGAGATTACCGCTCCGGTGCATTTTCCGTCCTCAACAAGCAGCCCCGTGCAGTTCCCACGGACAACCTCAACGTTCAGCTTTTTCAGCCGCCGCTCCAGCGCGGAAACTATATCCCCCGCCCTGTCGGAAACCGGGAACACCCGCTGCCCACGCTCGGTTTTCAGCGGAACTCCAAGCTTCTCGAAGTAATCCATGACATCTGCCGGGGAATGCTTCGACAGCGCACTGTAAAGGAAGCGCGGATTACGGATAACGTTTTTCAGCACCGTGTCCCGGTCGCAGTTGTTTGTGACATTGCAGCGACCTTTTCCAGTTATTCCCAGCTTTCTTCCGAGTGACTTTCCATGCTCCGCCACTGCAACATTAAGCCCCATTTCAGCGGCGTTGGCGGCACAGTACATTCCTGCTGCGCCGCCTCCGATTATTAACAAATCAAGTTTTTGAGCCAATTTAGCCAGTTTAGCCATTTCAGACATCTTTCTTGTACACGTCGTTGCTGTCCCAGAGAGTTTCCAGCTTACGGAAGGTCTGCTCTACGCGGCAGCGGTTTCTGTTGGAAACTGCGACAATAAGCGCATTAAGCAGGCTCATCGGCGCAACAAGGCTGTCCACGAAGCTCACCATATCTGAATACGCGCAGAGAGTTGTGTGCGCATACTGAGCCAGCGGAGAATTGTCGCTGTCGGTGATAGCGATTATCTGCGAACCCGCGTCATGAGCGAATTTGCAGGCGTTCAGCGTACTTTTCGCGTACCGCGGGAACGACATTCCGATAAATACGTCACCCTCGCCTATGTGTATCATCTGCTGATAGATCTCGCTTGTGGCAACTGAACCTATAAGCGTCACCTTGTCGAAAATCAGACGCAGATAGTAGTGCATGAAACTTGCAAGAATGCCGCTGCTCATCGCACCCTGAATGTATATCCGGCGCGCGTCAACTATGGTATTCACCGCGTTGTCGAAGTCCTCGCGGTTCACTGTTTCGAGGGTGCGGCGGATCTTGTCTATATCCTGCGTCAGAACGCCCTCGATCGGGTCGAGATCGCCTATTCTGCTGCGGGTAACGTCCATTCTCTGTATTGAAGTAAGACGATTCTTTATGTGGCTCTGGAGGGAACGCTGAAGCTGCGGATAGCCCTCAAAGCCAAGCTCTATCGCAAAGCGCACAACGGTGGATTCGCTGACGTTTACTGCATTTCCGAGCTTGAGCGCGGTCATGTAAGCCGCTTTTTCATAGTGATTTAGAATGTAGTTGGCGATAAGCTTCTGGCTTTTTGAAAAAGTCGGGAGCAGTTCTTCTATCCTCAGGAGCAGATCCTCTTTCATACATACACCTCGTTTCAATAGTAAAAGGGCAGACCTAAACAGAATACCCACACTTATATCATACATCATTTCTCAGAATTTTGCAAGTGGTTTTGTGAAATCTTTTATAGATTTACCTTAAAAAAGGCAGAAGCGCAGGAGAGTCCTGCGCTTCTGAATGTTATTTTATGGATATGCTGCAAAATCACTTGAGATATTCTCCGGTAATTCTTACCATAAGGTCGTTCAGCTTCTCCACTTCATAGCTGCCGATGGTCGGCTCGATATGGTCGCCGCCGATACCGCTGTCGTTGGTAAGGAATGCGTAAGTGCCGCCGGTCATGAAAGCCATGCTGCGCAGGAGATACTCGGTGGACTTGTCAATGCCGCTGGAAGCCACCGGGATAATGCGAATACCCTTTTCTGCGGCGGTCTTTACCAGCTTCACGGTCTGGTCGATTATCTGAATATCATTATGGGGCGGCGCGTCAAGCACAAGAAACATGACCTTGATAGAATTCTCGTCCCAGTCATGGTTATTTATCGCGCTTTCAAGAGCGGTGTGGACTGCCTCCGGGGTATCTCCGCCGCCGTCCGCAGACTGAGCCGCTATCGCATTTACCGCCGCGCTTAAGTCCGTGGTGAACGGGAATTCCCGAACAACATATTCGTCGCCCTCGTCCCGGTAGAAGTTCACGCTCATTCGGGTGGGAATGTTCGCATTTTCCTGCTTTATCCGGGTAACAACGTCCTCCAGCTCCGCCTTGAGGTAGTCCAGCTCGTCCCACATCGAACCTGTGGTGTCGCATACTATCATGAAATCAAGGGTCTTATCATTCGGCTTTGTTTCGCTGTTCAGTGTGATCTCAAGGCTCTGATCTCCGTTTATTATAACTTCCTCGGTCTGGCTGGCATTTCCAAAGCTTACAGTGATCCCGGACGTGCCGTTGACAAGCAGATCCTTTGAGAAAAACAGATACGCCTTGCCGTGATTATCTGTGACTGCGGAATAATTCGGCTTGTCGCTGGAAACCTTCGCGCCGCTGACCAAATTTCCGGAGCTATCCTTTACAGTGACCTCCAGACGGAAATCCGCGTCGGTGCGCCATGTATTCCGGTATTCTTCCCAGTCAACGCTGTAATTCGCACTTCCGTACAGATCCTGCCAGAATTCCCAGTTGTCGTTGTCCTTCCATTCGCCGCCGGTAAGAAGTCCTGCCGCCGGAGGGATCTGCGGCTCGATATACGGGTAGTCGGGATCGGGTTCCGGGCAGTAATCCGTATCGGCAAAGCCACCTGTCATCGGATCTTCCGCTATCTCACAAGCTTCGTCCGTACATATGTCAAAGTCCATGATCCCGCCGTCCAAAGCGTCGTCAAATCCACCTGCGCTCGTACCTGTGCCGCCGATGTCGGTTCCCTTGTATTCGCTTCCAGTCGGGTCGGTGCGATCTCCCGCTGGCGTTTCTGCTGAGTGCGGTACGGTAGTCGCAGGGAAAGTTTCCGCAGAGCTTGCTGAGGAAGTGGGAGCAACCTCGGAAGTCACCGTGCTGGGGCTGGAAGAATACTCCTCCGGAGCATCGGAAACTACGCTTTCCGGAACTCCGGCAGCACTAGAGCCGCCCGAAGCTGAAACTGCCGGAGCCGCCGGAGCGCCGGAGGGTGTATATCCTCCGTCCGCAGACGCAGTGGAAGAACCAGTGTCCCCTGCGGAGGACATTCCGCTGACCGAAGCGGAGTTTTCCTGTGACGCGCAGCCAGAAAGCAGCGCCATAGCTGTTAATATCGCGATAAATGATTTTCTTTTCATAAAGATACTCCTTTCTGAATTGGGGTTTCTTGTAATTAATACCACGAACAAATAAAAAAGGTTGCATAAATTACAAAAAAATCCTCCCGGTTTATACCGGGAGGAAGGAAGAATCAATATTCAATACACCACGGAGCCCGTTTATGATAGGGCAGGTAGTTTATCGGATTTACCTTTGTGCCGTTCATTCCGCCGACGCGGACTTCAAAATGGCAGTGGTTTCCGGTGGATTGTCCGGTAGAACCGACATCGGCAATTAGCTGACCCATAGTTACTTCTTGTCCTACATATACATGGAGATAGCTTGCGTGGCCGTAGACCGTCACCATTCCGCTGGGGTGCTGGATCATTACGCAGTTTCCATATCCATAATACCACTGCGCAAGGATAACCGTACCGGACTCCGCAGCATATATCGGAGTTCCGTAGGGAGCAACGATATCAATGCCGCTGTGTCCGTAATATCCGCCGTAGCCGTACATCATTTCGCTTATCTGACCGCCGTCGGAGCCGCCGACCGGCCACAGGAACTGTCCCACCGGCATATTCTCTGGGATAGAAACCGTTACGTTCTTCGGGATCTCCTTTGTGCCGAGGGAAATTATCTCCGTTGTCGGCTCGGTTATCGTCTTGCGGGAAATGACAGTCCGGCGGGTCTCAATACCGTTGATATAGGAAACGTTCGCAGTCACAAGATCAGTTCCCTTAACTCCGATCTGAACAATAGTCGATGAACCTTGATAATGTGTGGAGTCCTCGGTGTAGTCGGTATCGTAATCGGTTGCCACCTCGTAGGTTTCCTTTCTTGTGACGGAAACCGCAAGGAACGGCTCCTCCTGATTTATCAGGATCTTGTCCCCGACAAACAGCGAGCTTTCAAGGGAGAACCCCGGATTGAGCAGTGCAAGCTCCTCCTCGGTCATTTCAAGCTTGTCGATGATGCCATAGGGAGAGTCACCGTCAACCACGGTATAATAAGAAGCTACTGTCTTTTTCGAGGAAATGAGCTTGATTATCGAGTCCTCGCTCACGATACTCTCAGTGAGGTACAATCCAGGTTCATAGGTTATCTCGCTCTCGAACTTTACGGTTTCCTCGCCGCCTTCGCGGTATACGTCAAGCAGCTTTTCAAGGGTCTGATCCACCCTGTCCCTGCTCTCAAGCGCGCCATAAAAGGAGTTGCCTATGTACATTCCATAGGCGAAGCTGATCTCCTCGCCCATTGATTCCAGCATTTTGTCCGCAAGCTGATACTTGGTCACAGTTGAGCCGTAGCCCACCATTTCCACCGCATATTCGCTCTCAAAGCTGAACATTTCCTTGTTGCTGTCGAGATAGGTTATACGCTGCTGAACGATTTTCTCAGCGTCGTTGAATACGGTCTCATCATTGACATAGCCCATGAAATCACCGTTTACAGTAAGCTTCAGCGCGTAAGTCATGCTGTTTGCATAGGTCACGATATTGAACAGAAATACGCAGCTCACCACCGGAAGCGCCCAGTTGCAGAGCGTCACCAGAAGTCCACGCTTTCCAAGCAGCGTTCTTCCCGCCATGCGTATTCCGGCAAGGCAGGCGGGGAAAAAGCCCTTTTCCCGCTCCCGGCGAATTTCGTTTCCGCCCATTCGCAGCGCCTTATAATAGCGCACAAACGGCATGGCAAGCTTCCTGCCCAGATTTTTCAACAGTCCAAGCAGCTTTCCGCGAAGCCAGCCGAAGCGCCGATCGATCGCCCTGAACAGCCGGGAAATTCCTTTTCCCAACGCAGAAAGAGCCGCCATAAGTACCGAAAACAGGTATTCTCCGGCAGCCGCGATATTATCATATAAAGATCCGCCCAAAGCGGCAAATCTGTTTGTTTTTTCTGAATTCATAAATATCTCCGTTACATTCGCCATAAAGTATCCTGACAATACCGATACTTATACAATATTATAGCACACCTGTAACCATTTTGCAACCTTTTGTAACCGTTTTGTAACTATTTCACAAAACTTTCAGATAAACGCGGTCACAAGGCAATTTTTCTGGATTCATGGTGCGGCGTTATTGCTCTGTCTGCTCCGGCTTTTCGCCTTTCTTATATATTTCGTCAACCGGATTTTTGATCTCAAATACTTTGTTTACATCGCTGACGGTTATTTTCATATTAAGTGTGAGAGTTTCTCCAGATACCGTGGTAACAGTCCCACTTTCGATGAAATCTTTTACAATTCCGTCAGCTCCGATATCAAGCGTTGTCGTGAGCGCCGAAAAATCCGAGATTTCCTCCTCAACGCCCGGCATTGAAGCAGAATTCAGCTTTTCCGTGTCATAGACATACTTTATGGTTGTTGCGCCGCCGGACTCAGAAACCTCTGCGCTCCCAACAGCCTCCGCGGCAATAAAGAATACGCGCCCCTCCGCATAGGGATATCGGTATTCCCGGTTATAGATATTGTAGATATAATTCTCGTCCGAGGAGCCTATCACTGACCATTTTTCATCGCCGGCTTCCTTATAGAAGAATTCCGCGCCGTTGCTGTATGCCTGCTGCTCCTCGCCGTTCCAGCAGCCGTAATAGCTGAGCACCATTTCGTCATTTCCGGTGAAATAGAAGCTGAACTCCATTATTTCCTCGCCGGTGTCAAGATCTGTCATTGTGACCCGCGCGCTGTCAAGCTGCTCGTATTTTTTCCGGGCGTCCATGAACTGCTGATAGCCCTCAGGAAGCTTTGCGGCGCAGCCGGAAAGCATTACGGCGAAGACAACCGCTGCCGCCGCAGAAATGATCTTTCTCATAGTTCCTCCGAAATATAGCCAAAACAAATCAGGGCAGAAACCGGTATGTTCCGGATCCTGCCCCAAAGTCCGCTGATGCGGAAAAATCCTGAAATAATATCCCGCAGCCTTTATCAAGGCGCATAATACACCCCTGCTGCATTATCAGCGCTCCCGCCGAAGAATTACTCGGAGAAACCGCCCTCAACAAGCTTTACGAGGCCGTCAACAGCAAGCTGCTCATCGCTGCCGTCAGCAATAATGCGGATATTCGCACCGCCTACAATGCCGAGAGAGAGAATACCGAGAAGGCTCTTAGCGTTTACTCTGCGCTCTTCCTTTTCTACCCAGATGGAAGACTTGTACTCGTTTGCCTTCTGGATAAAGAATGTTGCGGGTCTTGCGTGAAGCCCAACCTGGTTCTTTACTTCAACGTCTTTCATGCACATAGTTTAAAACCTCCATTATAAATATTTAAGTTCTGCCAAGATTCCGGAAAGCAGGCGCTTTCCGTTGTGTTTTCTTTCTTTTGTTTTCTGCACTGCCTTTGTTCCAGAGACCGATGATCTATTTCTGTCTGATCTCTTGCTAATAGTATATCCAAAAAAAATACCGCCGTCAACAGAAAATTTAAAATTTAGCAGACTAAACGGTGATTTTCTGCTTTTTTGCAGAATAAATCAAATTCATTTCGCACTAGTCTTGTTGATTTTAGACAAAAAACTTTCAACAAAGTAATCAACATAAACATGAGTTTTCAACAGATTACAGCAATTCCGCATATCTAAACGGCTCTGCGACATTTATCGGCATTCTTTTTTGAAGTTGCCAATGATATATTTTATGTGCATTTTACACAAAAACAATACCAGTCCTGATATAATCCGCGCTGCCCGGAATTTTTTTGATAATTTTCACATTACCGCCACGGTTTAATATTGAAATCTGCCGCAGAATGTGGTATACTATAATATATGTTTGTCGGAACCATGTTCCGATAAGGCTTCGTCAGAAGCCCGCCGCGCAGCGGCGACATATTTTTCAAGGTTCGCTCAGCCGTCCAAATCTGAAAGATTTGGAGAACGGCGTGCGGTTCTTATAATATATGTTTGTCGGAACTATGTTCCGACAAGGCTTCGATAGAAGCCCGCCGCGCAGCGGCGACATATTTTTCAAGGTTCGCCCAGCCGTCCAAATCTGAAAGATTTGGAGAACGGCGTGCGGTTCTTATAATATATGTTTGTCGGAACTATGTTCCGACAAGGCTTCGATAGAAGCCCGCGCAGAAATGCGAACTGAAAAGCAAATCCATTTCCGTCAAAGGGAATTACCAGTCTGAAAGGAATATAAAATGTCCAGATTTGACAATAAGCTCTGTCCGGTATGCAGAATCCCGCTGAATGAAAACTCAGACGTAGTTGTCTGCCCTATATGCGGCACTCCTCACCACAGAGCGTGCTACCTTAAATATAACCGCTGCGGAGTAGAAAGCTATCACGACTCCGGATTTGTCTGGAAAGGCTTCCTCCCGGACGAACAGCCGACAGAAGAGGAAACCGAGCAGCAAATCCAGCAGGAAAACGCCGATATCAGTGCAGAAAACGATGACCCTCATCACGCTGAATATCCCGGTGGTACACCCGGCGCTTACAACAGCTCCGAACCCTCCGGCGCTCAGCCTGTGGATCTCGATGATATCTTAAATAAGCTCAAAAACCAGACAATGGACGAGACCCGCGGAGCAGACGGAGTAAGCAACCGTGAGCTTTCCTGCTTTGTCGGACGCTCTGTTATGCACTACTCTCAGGCATTCTCAGTGTTCCGCGCTCCGGTAATACCCGGTCAGAAAAAGCGCATTATTTTCTTCAACCTGTGTTCGGGACTTTTCGCACCGATTCATCAGTTCTACCGCCGTATGGATATGGTGGGACTGCTCCTGCTGCTGCTTGAGGTGATCTACTATGTTCCCACCCTGCTCAGCGTAACGGGTGTTGTCAGCGCAGGTCTGATAAATACGATACAGCTCTTTACAAGCGGTCTGAACTTCATCGCAATGGTGGGAATGTGTATGTTCGGCGACTACCTCTACTACCGGTTCAGCGTAAAGCGCATCAAAAAGATCCGCATGAACTACGATGACGGAAAAGCAGAGGGTTACTATCAGGCGCTGACCGAAAAGGGAAGCCCCTCATGGCTGCGCGCTATAATCGCAATTCTCGCCGTTTATCTGGCGGAAGCCCTCATTCTCCTGTATATCGCGAAATTCGGTCAGGCTGCGGGGACATTGATATAATTTTTTTGCACCTAACCCACCTAACCCAGCTAACCATAAGATGAAATCCACAAAAAGGAAACCAACACGAAATGATACAGGCTCTTAAACGCTTCTACTCAAATTTCGGCGACCGCGGAATAATGTTCGTCATGTTCGCGGTCAGCGTGGTAGCCCATTCCCTCATGGCGATGTGCATGGAGCTGCCCGCGATAGATCCCGATGAGATAGGCGTTGCCAGCATTGCCGCATTCTACTCCGGCAGGGACTGGTCTGCGCTTATGGGTCAGATAAGCTATTATTACGGATATATTCAGGCGGTATTGTACACACCGCTTTTCCTGCTGTTCAACAATTCCTATGCTCTGTACAAGGCTTGCCTTGTGATGAACGGCATACTCATCAGCTTAATCCCGCTGATAGCATATAACCTCTCGGCACGGCTGGGTATTGACAAGGTGTGGAAAAAGCTGGTCATTGCTTTCTGTTGCGGCAGCTATATCACCTACATAGCCCACTCGAAATTCCTATGGAACGAGGCAATATGCAGTCTTCTTCCGTGGCTTCTGCTGTGGGTGATGTTCATGGCTATGGGAAGCCAGAAAGCAATATCGCGCATCGCTTGGTCTGCATTCGCCGGATTGCTATGTGCGGTGTGCTATGCAGCTCACCCACGGCTGATCGCCGTTGTTATCGCGTTTGTGCTCACCGTTCTCATTGTCCGGATCAGCATGAACAGAAGAATACTTGTGTTGCCGGTATTTTTCCCGGCGCTTGTCGCCGGGTTCATCGGAGAGCATTTCGCCCATGAGGCTATACAGCAGCTCGTGTGGAACGGGAATGCCAGCAGGAACACGCTTTCCGCCGAAGCAGGCAGAGTTCTCGGTCTGGTCGGGGAGGGCGGTTTCAACCGGTTTATCTCAACGCTTTTTGGTCATCTTTATACATTCATGACTTCTACCGCCGGACTTGGCGCAGTCGCGCTGGTGGTGTTCTTCCTGCTAATATTTGTTCGCATGAGGGAATGGCGCTACAACCTCGGCGGGACTACGGTTGACGGAGTAAAGGTATACGAGCCGTCCACAAAGCACAAATACAGCGCCCGGCTTACCGCCCTCGGAATATACGCCTTTTTCGCTGTCGGCGGATCAATACTGCTTTCAGCTCTGTATATGTTTAATTCCTCTCAGATAGGCGAAGTAAAAGACTTCACCATGTTCGGACGCTGCACCGACAGCGTCGCGCCGCTTGCAGTGATGCTGGTTCTGGTTTTCCTGTTCAGATACCGACTGAATCTGAAAAATATCGGCTGGGCGGCAGCGATTTATGCTTATGTCTGCTTCGGTTTCTTTACCGTTTCATGGCAGATGATAAGCTCCGCCGATGAATATATGTGTTCTCCGGTTCTGGGACTTATGCCGTGGAGGATAGGAGAGGACTACACTCAAGCATTCACCCCGGACAGTTTCATAATCATGACCTCAGTGACATTTACAGTGCTTGCGCTCATGGCGGTATTCACCGCCTGCACCCGCAAAAGCCTCACTGCCCTTATCTCAGGAATGTGCTGCTGCCTGTTTCTCTACACCTCGGTTTTCGCAGGGACTGTATATCTCCCGCAAACCGCAAGAGAAAACCTGAAAAATACAGAGCCGGCGAGATCTGTGTCTACCCTGCTGTATAACGAGACCGCTTCGCCAATGATCGTCGCGTATAACATCAGCTCACGCGACGCCGGACTTGTGCAGTTCCTTAACCTCAACACAAGGGTCGCGATAGTACGAAAAGCTAAAAATATCCCCGACAACTGCATCATAATCGCGGACAAGGAAACAAAGCTCCCTCTTGGACAGGACAGCTACGACTATATCGGAACACAGGGCGGTCTTTCCGTATATGCCTACGGCGAGGCGGCAAGGGATTATATGAAGTACAAGCGCTCCGCAGATGTGGCGGATATGTCCTCTGGAAGCGAGCTTCTCGATACTGAAGAGGACTTCCACTGACAGCGTTCATCGTTTCTCCGGGAGTTCCCGGACTGCTCACAGAAATATAAACAGAAAAGGGGAGCATTTATGCCAGTAATAAAGAAAACCGCCAAACCAATGCAGCCCGCCCGTACCCTGTGCCTTGGATTTCTGATAATCATTATAGCGGGTACGCTGCTGCTGTGGCTACCGTTTTCCTCAACACGGGAGGGTGGCACTCCGTTCTTCGACTGCCTATTCACCGCGACCTCGGCGACCTGCGTGACCGGTCTTGTTGTGGCGGACACATTTACAAACTGGACGGTTTTCGGGCAGATCGTGATCGCGCTGCTAATTCAGGTCGGCGGTCTGGGATTTGTAACGATAATCACCTTCTTCAATATTGCGGCGGGGAAAAAGCTAGGCTACCGCACTATGGCTAATGCCTCCGACGGGCTTACCGAAAGCACCTTTCAGGGCGGACGGCGTATTTTCATCAGCATCATGAAATACTCCATGATTATTGAGGGAGTGGGCGCCGTGCTATTAAGCATTGCGTTCGTTCCGCAGCACGGAGGGCTTGGCATCTGGATGGGCGTGTTCACCAGCATTACCGCGTTCTGCAACGCCGGATTTGACCTGTGCGGAGCAGACAGCCCCTACTCAAGCCTCACCGGATACCACGCCAACCCTCTGGTGCTCATCACCGTGGCTCTGCTTATCATAGTAGGCGGTCTGGGCTTCATCGTCTGGGAGAACTTCCTGAATATCCGCAAAAAACACAAGCTCAGCCTGCATACAAAAGCAGTGCTTATAACAAGCGGCGTGCTGATCGTGGGAGGGACGCTCTTCTACCTCGCCGCCGAATGGAGAAACCCCGAAACCCTCGGCAATATGGGCTTCGGAGAGAAGCTGCTGAACGCGTTTTTCTCCAGCGTCACTGCAAGAACCGCCGGTTATAACTCTATCCCCATTGAGGGAATGTCCGACTTCACCCAGCTTGGAACCTGCGTGTTCATGTTTATCGGAGCCTCCCCCGCCTCCACCGGCGGCGGAATTAAAACCACCACTGTGCTGGTGCTTATAATGACAGTAGTTTCCTACATACGGAGCAAAAACGATGTGGAACTGCTGAAACACAAGATTGACAAGCTGGCGGTCTACCGCACACTGACAGTCACTCTGCTGTCGCTGATCGCAGTAATAATCTGCTTCTCTGTGCTCTATTTCACCACGCCGGACGAAATAAGCGGCGTTCAGTGCCTGTTTGAAGCGGTTTCTGCGTTCTCCACCACCGGGCTTTCTTCGGGAGTCACCGCGATAGCCGGAACGTCAGGACGTATACTTCTGATAATCACAATGTATATCGGACGTGTCGGACCGGTTTCCCTTGCCCTGTCAATGCTGATGAACGTATCCAAGCGTAAAAATATCGTTGTCCCGGACGGACAGATAATTGTAGGCTGATTTGCCTGAACGGAGGAATATAATAATGGAAACGGAAGTTTTTTCACTTGGCCCGCTCACTATGTATGTGTCGGAAAATCACCGCTTCGGCACTGACGCGTTCCTGCTTGCATATTACGCGGGAGTTAAGCCGGACAGCGTGGTGTGCGACCTTTGCACCGGCTGCGGAATAATTCCGCTGATATTCTGCAAAAACATAAAACCGCACCTCATTTACGCCGTAGATATTCAGGAGGAGGCAATCGAGCTCCTTAAAATGTCGGTAGAAAAAAATCATCTGGAGAACACTCTCCAGCCGTTGCTCGCCGACCTCCGAGAGCTTAATCAGACCCAGATAGGCTTCGAAACAATGGACATAGTTACCGCAAACCCGCCGTATATGACCAGCGGCTCCGGATTTGAGAAACTGGCAAGACCGCAGGCTATCGCCCGGCATGAGCTGATGTGTACCGTAGACGATGTATGCCGCGCCGCCGGAAAGCTGCTGAAGTATGGCGGATTGCTGAAAATGTGCCACCGCCCGGAGCGGCTCGCGGACGTGCTGAACTCCATGCGGGAGAACAAGATAGAGCCGAAAAGCATCACCTTTGTGTTTAACAGCATTCTTGACAAGCCGTGGTTGTTTCTTGTCACCGGAAAGAAGGGCGCAAAATCCGGCATGATCATTGAAAAGCCTATGATACTGCGGAATGACGACAAATCCTATACCGAGGAGTACACAAGACTATATGACTGATAGCGGAAAGCTTTATGTGGTGGGTACGCCCATAGGAAATCTCTCGGATTTCAGCCCGCGGGGAATTGAAACGCTGGAAAGCGTGGACTATATCGCCGCCGAGGACACCCGCGTGACGCTCCGGCTACTTACCCATTTTGGCATAAAAAAGCCGCTTCTCAGCTACTACAAGCCACATGAAGCTGAGAAAAGCGCAAAGATACTTCAGCTTCTCTCGGAGGGAAGCAGCGTGGCTCTGGTGAGCGACGCGGGTATGCCCTGCATCTCCGACCCCGGAGTATATCTCGTGCAGAAATGCTATGAGCAGGGTATCCCGGTGGAGTCCGTACCCTGCTGCAATGCCGCCATAGCCGCAGTCGCGATAAGCGGTATAGACACCACCCGGTTCGCGTTCGAGGGATTTCTCCCGGTGAACAAAAAGGAGCGTCAGGAGCGGCTAAACGATACGGCAAAGCTTCCCCACACGCTGATCTATTACGAAGCCCCGCACAAGCTGCGGCAAACCCTTTCGGACTTGTCCGAAGCTCTCGGCGCCGGCAGGAACGCAGCGCTGTGTCGAGAACTTACCAAGCTCCATGAGGAGGTTATCCGGGGAACACTTTCGGAACTGTGCGGCATATACGAGCAGTCTGAACCGAGGGGAGAATATGTTATCGTCATTGAGGGAGCAGCCCCTCAACAGCAGGAAACTATGACCCTTGAGCAGGCTGCTGAACTGGCAAGGAGCTACGCCGAGGGCGGCGACAAGCTGTCCGAAGCCTGCAAGAAAGCTGCGCAGGCTGCCGGAGTTTCCCGCAAGGAACTGTATAAATTACTTTCAGGCGAATAAATCATCTTATATACAGAAAGGAAAATCAATATGAAAACGATCAAGGAGAAAATGGACAAGAAAATAGGCCCTACCGCAAAGGTAGTTATCCCGATAATCGGCGCGGTGATCGTAGTCGCAACTGCGGTCGCATATATCTGCATGAAGCTTGCGGACGAAATGCGCTACAACGAAAAGTGGAAGGACTATGACGAATGCGGCTGGCACTGAGCTGCACCTGCAAGGAAATTGAGAAATTTCTGGGGCAGTATTCTCATTTCGGCGCGCCGGTAAAGGATCTTTCCCGGTTCGCCGCGCTGTGCCATCAACTCGGAGATCCACAGGAAAAGCTGCGTTACATTCACATTGTCGGCACGAACGGAAAAGGCTCAACTGCGGAATTCTGCGCCTGCGCTCTTGCGGAATGCGGGTATTCCGTCGGGAAATTCACCTCCCCCTATGTCCGCAGTGTCTGCGAGAGGATTGCCGTTACCTCGCCGGAGGGCTGTCATGACATCAGCACGGAGGATTTTGCACGGATATCCGCGATAGTTGCAGATGCGGCGGAGCAGTGCGGAGATCTGGAGTTTTCCCAGTTCGAGATACTGAACGCGGTCGCGTTTCTCTACTATCTCGAAAAACAGGTGGATTACGTTGTGCTTGAAGCAGGTATCGGCGGCACTCTGGACTGCACCAACGTCATTCCTCAGCCGGAAGCGGCGGTCATTACCTCAATAGGACTTGACCACACGAAGATACTCGGCGATACCGTGGAAAAGATCGCCGCGTCAAAATGCGGGATAATCAAGGGCGGCAGAGCGGTCTGCGCCTATGGGATCCCGGATGGTGCAATGCAAATTATCAGAGAGCGCTGCGCACTGACCGGAGCGAAGCTAATAATCCCAGACGTGAATGCGCTTGAAATCCACGGAAAGCCCGGACTTTCCGGCAGTCTTTTCAACTATAAGGGGCAGGAATACCGTGTCAAAATGGGCGGAGGATATCAGATAAACAATGCGCTGACCGCGATAGAAGCGCTGGGGTGCATTGGCATACCCACCGACAGTATTGCGGCTGGTCTTGAACGCGCTGTGATACCTGCCCGAATGGAGCTGTTCCCCGGAAATATCCTGCTGGATGGAGGGCATAATCCTCAGGCGGCGGCAGCCGTAAGATCAGCGCTGGAGCAGTCAGGATATACGCATAAAACTGCGGCGATCGGCATGATGAACACCAAGGACTGCCGGGCTTTTCTGGAGGTAATTCTTCCCTGCTTTGACCGGGTGTTATTCTGCGATAATTTCTCTGAGGGTGCAGTCCCTGCGGAGGAACTGCAAGAATTCTCGCCTGGAGCGGCGGTGTTCCACGACCCTCAGAAGGCGCTGAATTACGCGCAGGAGACAGCAGACGGAGGGCTTCTGTACTTCGGCGGTTCGTTTTATTTTGCGGCGGAGATACGGAGGCTGCTGACATAAAAATTTCTTGGGCATAAGTAGGATTTAATAAAGAAGTTAAGCCTGATAAGACCGAAATCTTATCAGGCTTTGTTATTTCACAGATAAAACAAATTGGAATTTGTCTGGGAGTAGGAGCAAGCGGCGAAGCCAAAAAAAGCCTTGATTATTCGCAAAACAACCTACCCGCAGGAATGGGGCTGAATACCGTCGGCAGCGCACATTCCCTCGGTCAAGATTCCCTTCAATTTGTATCCGCGAAAAACCGGACAAGGGGGGAATGGGGAGAGGGCGCAAACAGGACGTTTGCGCAGTTGCCCCAAAGTGCGACACGATGTCGCACAACTATGGGCAACATGGGAGAGGAGTCTGAGGAGAAAACCGTAGGGGAAAGGGGGGAACGTCC
>JAGAJA010000039.1 GCA_017829075.1 Oscillospiraceae bacterium
TCCAATGGCAGATGTTAAAGTTGCAATTAACGGCTTTGGCCGTATCGGACGCCTTGCGTTCAGACAGATGTTCGGTGCTAAGGGCTACGATGTAGTAGCTATCAACGACCTGACCAAGCCCTCTATGCTTGCTCAGCTCCTCAAGTACGATACCGCTCAGGGCGGCTACTGCGGCAGAATCGGTGAGAATCTTCACACCGTTACCGCTGATGACGAGGCTGGCACAATCACTGTTGACGGCAAGACCCTGAAGATCTACGCTATGGCTAAGGCTAACGAGCTTCCCTG
Source organism: Oscillospiraceae bacterium (assembly GCA_017829075.1). The sequence goes on from JAGAJA010000039.1 coordinate 289, forward strand.
GGGTGAGATCGGTGTTGACGTAGTTCTCGAGTGCACAGGCTTCTACTGCTCCAAGGAGAAGTCCCAGGCTCACATCGACGCTGGCGCTAAGAAGGTTGTTATCTCTGCTCCCGCAGGCAACGACCTCAAGACCATCGTTTACTCTGTAAATGAGAAGACCCTGACCGCTGACGATCAGATCATCTCCGCTGCTTCCTGCACCACCAACTGCCTCGCTCCTATGGCTAAGGCACTGAACGATTACGCTCCTATCCAGTCCGGTATCATGAGCACAATCCATGCTTACACCGGCGACCAGATGATCCTCGACGGCCCCCACAGAAAGGGCGACCTCAGAAGAGCAAGAGCTGGCGCAGCTAACATCGTTCCGAACTCCACCGGCGCAGCTAAGGCTATCGGTCTGGTAATTCCTGAGCTGAACGGCAAGCTCATCGGTTCTGCACAGCGTGTACCTGTTCCCACAGGCTCCACCACTATCCTCACCGCAGTTGTTAAGAAGGCTGACGTTACCAAGGAAGGCATCAACGCTGCTATGAAGGCTGCTGCTTCCGAGTCCTTCGGCTACAACGAGGATCAGATCGTTTCTTCCGATGTTATCGGCATGAAGTACGGTTCTCTGTTCGATGCAACACAGACCATGGTTGCTAAGATCGCTGATGACCTCTATGAGGTACAGGTTGTTTCTTGGTATGACAACGAGAACTCCTACACATCTCAGATGGTAAGAACCATCAAGTACTTCGCAGAGCTGAAGTAATTGCAATTTGATCAAAAGAAATACCCTCGGGTTTAGGTGACTGCCGTTATTGCAGTTTCTGTCCCGCCGAGCAAATCATCTAGCGCATAGATGAAGCTTCGGCGAGGCGGAACTGCCTAAAGGTGCACCCTTTCCGGGGGTATTTTTTTTGTTGAGAGGTGTTCATTATGTGCGATAGCTGCAAGCAGCTTCATTTTTATTCTATTTCCAAATCAACCTATAGACAAAGTCTATAGGTTGAACCAACCGCTATGGCGGTTGGAGCGGCGAAGCCGCAGGAAAGCCGTTCAATACTGATTCTGTCAAAACCAAAGGTTTTGACTAGCCGCCTTACAGGCGGCTCACCTTATAGACAAAGTCTATAAGGTGATTAAGAATTAGTATTATAACAGCTTCAGGTCAACGCTGCAATACTTCCATGAGATAAGCAAGATACGCGGTCTGGTGAGCTTCGGCGATATGGCGGTGGAAAGCGCGACTGTCCCGCTGGAGGAGATTGCCGGAGAGATACGAGGGTATTTCCGGCACGAGGTAAAGTGCGCCCTCTGCGGTCAGCGCTTTGATGTTTGGATAGACACAAACAACGGCAGCGGCGGGCTTTGTGCTTTGGACTTGCCAGAGCAAAAGTAATCTACTCAATGCAGAAATAATCCCCCGAACATACATAAATCTGTTTCAGTCCTCATAAACTGTGAAAAAGGAAACGTCCGCGGAACTCCCTGCGGGCAGAGGAGCGTGAAAAAGAGATTTATGCAACGGGGGTGCGAATTGAGTTGAAGAAAGATACGCTTGGGGAAGCAAATCAGGAAAGATGTGTCATACTTGGACATTATATAGTAGAAAACAACGCAACAGTGCGCGCGGCAGCAAAAAAATTCGGGATAAGCAAAAGCACGGTACATCAGGACATAACTACAAAGCTGGAGCAGGTGAACCGCCAGCTCCATGACGAAGTAAAAGCAGTCCTTGACCGAAATAAGCAGGAACGTCACCTGCGCGGCGGTCAGGCAACAAAGAAGAAATACGCCGAGATATCCAAAAAGCGAATGAAGCAGAAATGTACATAAAAACAACCCCTCCCATTTCAGGGAGGGGTTGAAACTATTTGGATTTATTTCCGGTCAGGAATTACTTTCTCTTTCTGGAGATAGCCAGTGCGCCAGCAGCTACAACTGCAAGACCAGCTACGGCAGCAATGCCCTCAACGCCGGTGTCAGGAGAGCCCTTGTCAGCGCCGGTTGCTGCGTTGGAGCCTGCGTCTGTTGCGTCAGAAGCGTCTGCTGCGCTCATGCCGGATACAGTGAATGTAACCTTTACAGACTCGTAGCTGTCGTTCGGGATAGCTGCGAGGTTATCATATGTGTTTATAAGCTGAATTCTGCCGGTGTTTGCGATGTTGAATTCCCAATCAGAATAGCCGCCGCTCTTTGTAGCAGCGCCTTCGCTCATTGCAGCAGCGTCCTTGTCAAAATCAACAGAAGCGCCGTTCAGTTCAACATCAACAAGCTCAAGCTTGATGTCGGGTGTTGCGTCGAGGTCGATGTTGGTTTCGAGCTTCAGCATATTCCAGCCGCCGTCCTTAATACCGTTCAGCTCAACAGTGTATGTGCCGTCGCCGGTGATGGTTGCGTCAGTGTAGCTTGCACCCTCAACGTCAACTGCTTCATCAATCTCATCGTCCCATACGAGAAGCTGAGACTGTGCAATATCATCGCGGAACATATAGCTTGATGACTGGAAAGTAATAGCTGCAGTGTAGCTGTCCTCAGCGGAAGTGGGAACAACAAGTGCAGCGGCTGCAACTGCGCAAGCGGCAATTGCGGAAACGATGTTTCTGATTCTCATGATAATTAATCCTCCTTAAAAAATGCAAACAGTGTTTGCGTGAGCCGGGATTTTCCACGGCTTTGCGGTATTCTCTGCGGGGAAGCAGAGCTTTACCAATGTTCATTTATCATTATAATATATCTAGGAAAATTATTCAAGATGTAATAATGTACAAATCCGGGGACAGTTTTCTGTTAAACGCGTCAAAATAATGGAAATAGTTACTGATATTTCTTTCCGGCAGCGGAAATATGCGGTTTTATTTATTTCTTCGATTATTTATAAATTTATGCGCCAATACTATTTCTGAGGAAAGAGATAAAATACTTATTTGGAAATAAATAAAAATATTAAATATGAACGATTCTTTTTGTTCAATCTTACAAAATGAATTATGATGAGATTTTTTTTGCATTTTCTACTTTCATTTTCCCGACGTTTATGGTATAATGTAATGGTATAAAATGCAATGGGTGTGCTATGCCCTGAGCTAATACATAAAAATATACCCGGCTGTGAAAAAGCCGTATATAAAATCTGTCCTCCAATTGGGGAGGGCAAGGGGGAAGTGCAGTTTTGGAAAAATACGTTATCAAGGGCGGAAAGACTCTTAGCGGAGAGGTTTTCATCAGCGGCGCAAAGAATGCGGTCGCTGCGATCCTGCCGTGTACGATACTTTCAGACGAGCCCTGCATTATTGAAAATATACCGAATATCAGCGATGTTACTATCACATTACAGATCATGTCCGAAATGGGCGCAAAGATCCGTATGCTGAATAAAACCACTGTGGAGATCGACACTCGTTCTCTCCAGAACATTCCTGTTCCCTACGAAAAGGCAAAGCTCATGCGGGCTTCGTCCTATTTCCTCGGAACTCTTCTCGGACGCTTTCACAGCGCGCACGTTTCGATGCCCGGCGGCTGCAATCTGGGCGACAGACCGATAGATCAGCACCTAAAGTGCTTTTCCGCTCTGGGAGCTGAATACGAGATAGACGGCGGCATGGTGAATCTCCATGCGGATAAGCTTATCGGCAGCCAGATCTTCTTTGACAAGAACACTGTCGGCGCCACAATAAATGGAATTATGGCGGCGGTCAAGGCTGACGGGCTTACCATAATCGAAAACGCGGCAAAGGAACCTCACGTTGTTGACCTCGCCAACTGTCTTAACAGCATGGGCGCGGACATTCTCGGCGCAGGAACTGATGTTATCAAGATCCGCGGCGTGAAGTACCTCCATGGCACGACATACAGCGTGATCCCCGACCAGATCGAAGCTGGAACATTCATGGCTATTGCCGCCGCAGCCCGCAGCAATATCCTTATCCGAAATGTAATTCCGAAGCACCTTGAGCCTATCACTCAGAAGCTGGTGAAGATCGGCGTTCAGGTGGAGCAGTTCGATGACGCGGTAAGAGTTATCGGCGGTCCGGAGTATGTCGGCACAAGCGTAAAGACCAATCCGCATCCCGGATTCCCCACGGATATGCAGCCCCAGATGGCGGCAGTGCTGACCTGCGCAAAGGGCGCGAGCATGGTGACCGAAAGCATTTTCGACAATCGCTTCCGCTATGTTGATGAGTTGAGAAGAATGGGCGCGAATATCTCGGTAGAGGGCAGAGTAGCCGTAATCGAGGGCGTAGAGCGGCTTAAGGGCGCTCCTGTAAAGGCAACGGATCTGCGCGCAGGCGCGGCGCTTATTGTTGCGGCTCTCGGAGCAGAGGGAGTTACCGAAATTTACGATATTTTCCATGTAGAGCGCGGCTATGAGAACATGGAAATCAAGCTCCGCAATCTCGGCGCGGATATCCAGAAGGTTGACGAGCCTGATCCCACTGCTGAGGAGAAGGCGCTGAAAAAGGCTCTCTGATGGCGAGGATTTTTCCGATATGCAGTTCCAGCAGCGGAAACGCGACTTTTGTCGGAACAAGAGGTCACGGCATACTTGTTGACGCCGGGTGCAGTTTTCGTTCCCTCAGAAATTCGCTGGAGCTTATTGATACCTCAACGACTGAGATAGAAGCGCTGTTCATTACCCATGAGCATATCGACCATATCAAGGGACTTCTCCAGCTCACGAAGCACACGAAGATTCCTGTATTTGCAAGCCCCGGCACTATCCAGCAGCTCCGGACTGCGGTCAAGGATCTGATCCCGGAGGAGGTGCGGCTATATGACATTGTTCATGAACCGTACCAGAGCGCGGATTTTGAGGTGCGAGCGTTCCACACTCCGCATGATACTCCGGAGAGCGTGGGATATCTGATAAACTACAACGGCAGGAAATATGCGGTTTGCACCGATCTCGGCAAGGTCACTTCCGAGGTAGAAAAGGCTCTTCTGGGCTGCGAAGCGGTGCTGCTTGAAAGTAATTACGATCCTGCTATGCTGGCGAAAAATCTCAATTATCCTGTGGCGCTGAAGCAGCGTATCGCCGGAGACAAGGGACATCTTTCCAACAATGCCGCCGCCGAATTTGCCGGAAAGCTGGTAGAAAGCGGCACTACAAAGATAATTCTCGGACATCTGAGCCGCGAGAACAACACCCCGGCGACCGCCGAGCGGTGCGTTGCGGAGTATCTCAGGGGAAAGGGAATGCGCAGGAACAGCGATTACATACTGGACGTAGCCCCGGTTATGACGCAGGGGCGGTATATTCCGGTCTGATGGAGTGATTTAAATGATAAAGCATATTGTTATGTGGAAATTCAAGGAAGGCGAGCAGGAAAATATGCTGCTTTTCCGGGACAGGCTTCTGGCGCTCAAGGGAAAGATCCCTGAGATACGCGCTATGGAAGTGGGGATCAATATGAACCCCTCTGACAGGAGCTATGACGCGGTTCTGGTGAGCGAATTTGACAGCATGGAGGCGCTCCGCGCGTATTCCACAAATCCTCTGCACGTCGAGGTTTCCGCATTCTGCAAGTCTATCCGCACTGCCTCCGCGAGCGTTGATTATGAGTTCTGAAAACCGCGTTCAGCATGAGTTCCCGCCGGTGTTTGACGGTAATTCGCGGGTGCTTGTTTTAGGCACTATACCCTCGCCGAAATCAAGAGAGCGGGGGTTTTACTATATGCACCCTCAGAACCGCTTCTGGCGTATGCTGTCGGAGGTACTGGGTGAGGAGATCCCGCAGGATATCCCTGGCAGGCGGGAAATGTGCCTCAGGCACGGCGTTGCGCTGTGGGACGTGCTGGCGGAGTGCAGCATTGAGGGCGCTTCCGACAGCAGCATAAAAAACGCAGTTCCGAACCGTCTTGAGATGATTTTTTCCGCAGCGGACATCAGAGCGGTATTCACTACTGGTAAAAAGGCGCAGGCGCTTTATGAGCGTTTCTTCCCGGACTTAATGAAAGCGGAATGCCTGCCCTCTACCAGCCCGGCGAACCGGACGATCTCCGAGAGTGAAATGCTGGAGAAGTACCGCAGAATTGCAGAGTTTCTTTGAAGTCAGCCTGAGATTTTTTCTCAGGTGATTTTTTTATACAAATTCTGTGGTTTTGTCCACCGACAAATCCGTTGCGATGTGCTATAATTATTTCAGAATAAATTCCGCACAGGAGGAAAAACAAATGCTAAAAACAGCACAGAACGGCTCTGTAACAATACTTCCCGGAGTTTTTCGGGAGAGAATGGACGTAAACCGCAGCTATCTTCTTGAACTGGACAGCAACTGCCTGCTCCAGAATTTCTACCTTGAAGCCGGAGTGATCCTGCCGGGTCTTCAGGTGGTGGACGATCCGGAAAAATCAAAGCTGCACTGGGGCTGGGAGGCTCCCACCTGCCAGCTTCGCGGGCATTTCCTCGGACACTGGCTGTCTGCGGCGGCGAAGCTTGTGGCTTTTGAGAACGACATGGAGCTAAAGGTGAAGCTGGACAGGATAGTGAGCGAGCTTGCACGCTGTCAGGAGCTTAACGGCGGCGAGTGGATAGGCTCTATCCCTGAGAAATACTTCACCCGTCTGATAAACGACCAGTACATATGGTCTCCGCAGTATACCCTGCACAAGACGATAATGGGTCTTACACACGCGTATACCTATGCGGGCAACCGGCAGGCGCTGGATATCCTTTCGCACCTTTCCGATTGGTATATCCGCTGGACGGAAAAGGCGGCTCAGACTAATCCTCATGCGGTTTACAGCGGTGAGGAGGCAGGAATGCTGGAGGTCTGGGCGGAGCTTTATCAGCTTACCTGTGACGAGAGGTATATGACGCTTGCCAAGCGTTATTCCGATGTAGGACTGTTCAGAACGCTGCGTGAGGGCAGGGACGGACTTACAAACTGCCATGCAAACGCAAGCATTCCGTTCACCCACGGCGCGGCAAAGCTGTATGAGATCACCGGAGATCAGCAGTGGCTGGACATTCTGAAGCAGTTCTGGAAATGCGCGGTGACTGACCGGGGAATGTTCTGCACCAGTGGAATGAACGCCGGAGAATTCTGGGTTCCTCCCTTTATGCAGGGACATTTCCTCGGAAGCAACGATCAGGAATTCTGCACGGTATACAACATGGTGAGGACAGCCTCCTATCTATACAAATTCACTGGCGAGGCGCAGTATGCGGATTACATCGAACGCTGCCTTTACAACGGATTTCTGGCGCAGCAGAACCCGCATACGGGAATGCCGACCTACTTCCTGCCGCTGAATGCAGGCAGCCGGAAGAAGTGGGGAACAAAGACGCGGGATTTCTGGTGCTGTCATGGGACTATGGTACAGGCGCAGACTCTCTATCCGGAGCTTATCTATTTCAGCGAAGAGAGCCGCGTTATCATCGCGCAGTATATTCCTTCACGATATGAAACTGAGATTTCCGGTGCGCGGGTGACGGTTGAGCAGACCACCGGAATGAAGTACTACAACGATCAGGCGTTCTTTGACGAAAAGGACGATGGACAGATGTCACGCTGGCTGATGAAATTCACTGTGAGCTGCGATAATCCCGCTAGATTCACCCTGTCGCTGCGTGTTCCGGAATGGATAAGATCCGAGCCGGAGATAACTCTTGACGGCGAAAGAATAACCGTCCCGATAAAGGACGGATATCTTGAAATTACTGCGGACTGGCACAACAGCGCGTTGCAGGTATATTTCCCGGCGGGACTCCGCACCGAGGCATTGCCGGATATCCCGGAGCTTGCCGCTGTGGTGGACGGCCCTGTGGTTCTGGCGGGACTTACCGGCAGCGACTGCGGAATTGTCGGACTGGACAGCCCGCAGGAAGTATTCGTTCCGCAGTATGAGCACACTTATGGCACATTCCCGTGGCGGCAAAATAGCTGGCGCACCAGAAATCAGCCCCAGTCGGTGATGTTCCGCCCGCTGTATGAGATAACTGACGAGGAGTATACGGTATACTTCACAAAGAAGAATTAACCCGCCCCGATAGCCGTTCTGTACTGCTTCGGTGTCATTCCCTCCAGCTTTCTGAAGATCCTCAGATAATACTTTTCATCATTGAAGCCGCAGGAAAATGCGGCTTCTTTTATGCTCACATTCCTGTCGGAGAGAAGCCTTTTCGACAGGTCAACGCGGCACCTGTTGAGATAGCCGATGATCGTCTGCCCGGTTTCCTTTCTGAAAAGGTATGAGAGATATTCCGGGTTGTAGTGGAATTCCTCCGCGATTTCCTTTATTGAGAGCTGACGGTGACAGTTTAGCCGAAGCCATTCGGTCATGTCGGAGATGAGCGGCGGCAGGCTGCTGCGCTTTTCCTGCGCGTCAAGGTATTCCTGCGTTATCTCCATAAGAAGAAGCTTCAGCGCGTATTCTGCCATTCGCGGAGTGTAAAGCTCCCGCCGGGAATTATCCAGAAGCTGACGGAAAAGCACACTGATACGCTGGGAGGAGGACTTGCCGTATTCTGGGAGTATATACGCGCTGGCAGGATCGGCGGCAGTGGTTTCAAGAAACTCCGATATGGGGTTGAAATGCGTCCAGAGGTAGGACAGCTCTTTGTCCGAGGGTTTGCTGCCGAAGTGCTCCGCGCCTTTTTTCAGTATCAACCACTCGCCGCTTGATACAGCGTATTCAGTGCCGTTAGTAGTTATATTAAGCGTTCCGGACAGAACATAGATAAGCACCCAGCAGTCCATGATCCGGCGCTGGTGCAGAAATCCGTCCCGACTGATGAGATTGCCGCTGTTAAAGCATTGAATAGGTGTTTCCTCCGTCAGATAAAAAAGCATGGTGCAAGCCCTCCTTTTTGAGAGTATTATACTATTTTCTGAGGGATAAGTCAACCTCAAAAAAGGTCGTATATTTTATTTTACCTCTTGATTTTTTGCGAGAAAAATGGTACAATAAAAAAGTAAATATTTTTATCTGAACATGATTGATGTTCATTGACCAGAGGAGCTTAAACATGACTATCAAGACTTTCAACATCAACTCCGACAAGACCGCATTTGTCAAGGCTTATCTGCCCGACTCCATTGCCGGACTTCCGTTCTGCGAAAAGCGACCGGCAATCGTGATCTTCCCCGGCGGCGGCTATACACACTGCTCCGATCGGGAGGGCGAGCCGATCGCGTTCCAGTACCTTGCGCTTGGCTATGCGGCGTTCGTTGTTACTTATGCCTGCAACGAGAAGTTCCCCGAACCGCTGATGAATGCGGCTTACATATTCTACAAGATCCGTATGCGCGCGGAGGAATTCAGCATTGACCCGCAGAAAATCGCCGTTCTTGGCTGCTCCGCAGGAGGACATCTTGCCGGCTGCCTTGCGACAATGTGGAGCGATATCCAGCTCACAAAGACCATTGGCTGCGAGCCGGAGGACTTACGCCCCAACGCTGCGATACTCTGCTATCCTGTAATAAGCGGAGTGACCGCTCCTCACGAGGGCAGCTTCAAGGTGCTGCTTGGCGAGGACGCTTCAAGATCAGACCTCAGCCGCCTGTCGCTTGAGAACCGCGTAACACCGAAAACTCCTCCGGTGTTCATCTGGGCGACTGCTAATGACGACTGCGTTTCCGCGCATAATTCGTTGGTAATGGCTAAGGCATGCGTTTCCAATAAAGTTCCGGTGGAACTTCACCTGTTCGATGAAGGTCCTCACGGGATTTCCACCTGTGACAAGGCTACCGGCTGGAATGAGGCATTCTATCTGGACAACGTTCGCCGCTGGATAGGGCTGTCTGCGGAGTTCCTTGCGAAGTATATGAATGTGTAATGGGGGTGTACTTATGGCAGTTCCCGACAAAGTGCGCTTTTCCAAAGGCGAAAAGGCTGCGGAAATACTAGGCGGCATAATGCTGGCGGTATATTCGGCGGTAATTGTACTGCTGATGATACTTGGCATTACCGGCGGCGAGAATATCATATTGCTGGTAGTTATGCTGGTTGGTTACGGTATACTTTCAATATGCTCTACATATCCGCAGGGTTCAAACGTGCTAAGTCACCCGGAAAATGCCACCGATAAAGTTTTTCACCGTGTAAGAATGGGCTGCATTATTGCAAAGTATGTGATCTCCACGGTGATATTTATACTTTCGCTGCCGTTGTTTTCGGCTTCTGTCCGGTAGTGCCATGAATAATATCGAGTGGATCTTCCTCGACATGGGAGGTACTTTCGTTGACGAATCCGCCGCATGGGAGGACAGAATAAGGCGCACCGCCGCAGCAAATGATATCCCGGTACTTGTTGACGGAACGCTCACCTATGGCACGAATGACGCATTGCGAAAAGCAGAGCGTTTCCGTGAGGAAATGGAACGTGCCGCCGCCGATAATCTGCCGGAGTACCCCACCGCAATGCAGAAATTCGGCATTCGCTATAAGGAACGCTGGAATCACGAGCCGGAGCGCTTGTACGAGGGAACAGAGGAAGTCCTGCAACGGCTGCACGAGCGGTACAGGCTGGGAGTTATCGCAAATCAGCCGGAGAACGCACGTCAGAGGCTGGAGCAGTTCGGGGTGCTGAAATACTTCGACCACTTGACTATTTCCGGCGAAATAGGCTTCTCAAAGCCGTCGCCGACTATATTCCGGGAAACGCTTCGCATGACAGGCGCTTCTGCGGAAAAATGCTTCATGGTGGGTGATAAGCTCACCAACGACATCGCCCCGGCAAAGAAGCTGGGGTTTCATACCGTGTGGGTGAAGCAGGAATACGGCGGAATGAATAGGATAACAGACGAAGGCATGAAGCCGGACTTTACGGTGGACAGTATTTCCGCTCTTCCGGAAATTTTTCTCAGATAACTATTGACAAATAGAAAATTATGTGTTATTATATAGGCAGTTAGGATAGACTAACGCAAAGAAAGGAGCAAAAGAAAATGAAAACACCATTTGTAACAAAGGAACAGATCGAAGAGATCGTAAAGACCTACCCTACGCCGTTCCACATCTATGACGAAAAGGGCATCAGAGAAACCGCCCGCAGCCTGTACAAGGCATTTTCGTGGAATAAGGGCTTCAAGGAGTATTTCGCAGTAAAGGCAACCCCCAATCCGTTTATCATGAACATTCTGAGAAGCGAGGGCTGCGGCTTTGACTGCTCAAGCTACAATGAACTGCTGCTGAGCGATCAGGTGGGGGCGAAGGAGCATGAGATCATGTTCAGCTCCAACGCTACCCCGGACGAGGATTTCAGGCTTGCCTACAAGCTTGGCGCGGTTATCAACCTTGACGATTTCACACATATTGATGTTCTGGATAAGCTGACCGGAATTCCGGAAACCATTTCCTGCCGCTACAATCCCGGCGGAGAGTTCAAGACCGACGGCAGCCCCAATGTTATGGACACACCGAGGGACGCAAAGTACGGCTTCACCCACGACCAGCTTATCGAGGGCTACCGCATACTCAAGGAAAAGGGTGCGAAGAAGTTCGGTATGCACGCATTCCTTGCGAGCAACACCCTGACTAACGATTATTACCCCACACTGGCGGGAATTCTGTTCCGCACAGCAGTGGAGATCAAGGAAAAGACCGGCGTGGAGCTTAGCTTCATCAACCTTTCCGGCGGCGTGGGAGTTCCCTACCGTCCTGACCAGCCCGCGAACGACATCGCGGTTATCGGCGAAAAGGTACACGAGCAGTTCGACAAGATCCTTGTTCCGGCGGGACTTGGCAATATATCCCTCTGCACCGAGCTGGGACGCTTCATGCTTGCTCCCAACGGAATGCTCATCGCAAAGGCTATCCGCGAGAAGCACACCTACAAGGAGTACATCGGACTTGACGCCTGCGCCGCAAACCTCATGCGCCCGGCAATGTACGGAGCTTACCACCACATCACTGTACTCGGCAAGGAGGATCAGCCCTGCGACCACAAGTATGATGTCACCGGCGGTCTGTGCGAGAACAACGACAAGTTCGCTATCGACAGAATGCTCCCGAAGATCGACATGGGAGATTACCTTGCTATCCATGACGCGGGCGCGCACGGCTTCTCAATGGGCTATAACTACAACGGAAAGCTCAGAAGCGCGGAGCTGCTGCTGCGGGAGGACGGCTCTGTGAAGCTCATCAGACGTGCGGAAACCGCCGCTGATTACTTTGCAACCTTCGATTTCGCGAACTATAATTACGACCTGTGATAATTACACTGCCGCCGTGCAGAATTTGCTGCATGGCGGCAATCGTTTGAGGTAATTCCAATGAGAATGAGAAAGAAAAAACATCTGGAGGAGCGGCTTGAAGCCTGCCGTCCGGTAATGCTGGTAATGCAGAACCAGAACGAACACGCAAACGACCCGCTGGACGAGGCGCTTTTCTTCGACAGCGAGAGGGTTTTCGGCAACAGCAATCCGGTGCATCTTGAGGTGGGAAGCGGCAAGGGCAGCTTCATTCTGGAGCTTGCACGGCGAAATCCAGATATAAACTACATCGCGGTGGAAAAGACCCCCAACGTGCTTGTCACCGGGGCTGAGGCTCTGATGAACAGCGATATAAAGAACGTCCGATTCTGTCTGGGTCAGGCGGAGTATCTGGAGCATTTGTTCCGCCCGCATACCGTGGAAAGGCTGTATCTAAATTTCAGTTGTCCGTTCCCGAAGGAAACCTACGCCCGGCACAGGCTCACCCACACCAGATTTCTGACTATCTACAAGCAGATAATGAAGCCCGGTGCGGAGATACACCAGAAAACCGACAATATGCGGCTGTTTGAATTTTCGATAGAGCATTTTTCGCACAACGGCTTTGCAATGAAAAACGTTTCCCTTGACCTACATAACAGCGGATTTGAGGGGAATATTATGACGGAGTATGAAAAGCGGTTCACCGAGCTGGGACAGCCTATCTACCGCCTTGAGGCGGTCGTTCCGGAATAAAACGTCAGAACTGCACAGGAGGTTCTTATGAGGAAAATCACGGGTACGTTTCCAAGCACGTCCGGGCTTTGCCGATGCCGGTATTATATGTATCTGCCGGATAAGCCGAGGGCAGTAATAATGTTGTCGCACGGTATGTGCGAGTACATTCAGCGGTACAGAGAGTTTGCGGAGTTCCTCTGTGACAATGGAATAGCGCTTTGCGGAAACGATCACATCGGGCATGGAAACTCCGTTTCCGAGCCGGATATGCTGGGGTATTTCGGGGAGTCTGGCGGATATATGTGCATGGTGAAGGATCTGCACCGCATGAAGATGATCATGGAAAAGAAGTTCCCTGGAATTCCGCATTTCCTGCTGGGACACAGCATGGGCAGCTTTATCGCTAGAATCTACCTTTCACGGTATGACGACCGCTGGGACGGAGCGTTGATAATGGGTACTGCCGGGGGAGTTACCGGCTCGGCTCCGCTCAGACGGCTGCTGGAGGTGCTGTGCCATACCAAGGACAGCAAGTTTCGCCCGGAGTTCAGCAGGCGACTTGCGTTCGGCGTGTTCAACCTTAGAATGGAGAACCGCCGCACCCCCAACGACTGGCTGTCCAGAGTTGACGAGAATGTGGATAAATTCAATGCCGACCCGCTTTGCAATTTCACATTCACTGTTGCTGGCTTCAAGGATCTGCTGAACGCGCTGATGTGCGCGAATTCTCCAAGCGTTATTGAGAATACACCCACGGATCTTCCGATACTGTTTCTTTCCGGCTCAATGGATCCGGTGGGGGAGTACGGCGCGGGGGTAAGGGCTGCCTGCATGAGGTATCTTGAGCATGGCTGTATGGTGAATATCCGGATATACCCCGGAGCGCGGCATGAGCTGCTTTTTGAGCTGAACCGCGACGAGGTGATGAACGATATTCTGGGATTTGTTGACAAGCGAACAAAGCGGTGATTGACCGCTGAAATACAATATAGCATCTGCCCTTGTCTTTCGGAGGTAACAACATGGCAAAAAAAGACGACAACAGAAAAAAGGACAACGATAAGCTGCGCAGGCAGGTCATATTTAACTGGATTCTTTGCGGGATCTCCTTTGTGGCAATAATCGTCCTGAGGCTGATCTCAATGAAGTAATAAAACGAGGTGGTGCAATGAAAATCGGAGTATCTACTGCTTCTCTCTATCCTCTTCATGCGGAGGACGCATTCAGGGAGATTGCGGCGCGTGGCATAAAGACCGCCGAATTATTCGCCAACAGCACCAGCGAGGCGCAAGACCCGGTGGTTTCGGAGATAGAATCCACCATGCAGGAAAACGGTATGAACATCACCAGCTTTCACCCATTCTCCTCGCCGATGGAGTCGGTGTTCCTGTTTTCCACCTATGACAGGCGCATTGAGGAAATGCTGGATCTGTACAGCGGATTTTTCCGGACAATGAATCGGCTTGGGGCGAAACTATTCGTGCTTCACGGGGCGATACTCAGCAGCAAGTGTTCTCCGGAGCATTATATGAAGCAGTTCCGGTTGCTGTCGGAGATCGGCAGGGAGCATGGAATTACTGTGGCGCAGGAGAATGTAAGCTACTGCCTGTCCGGAGATCTTGATTTTCTGAAAATGATGAAGCGGGAGCTTGGGGATCATGCGCGGTTCGTGCTGGATCTTAAACAGACCCGCCGGAGTCATGCGGACGTGTTTGATTACGTCCGGGAGCTGGGAGAGAATATCGTGCATCTTCACATCAGCGACGGGGACGGCGAAAAGGACTGCCTGCCGGTGGGTCACGGCAGCTTCGATTTCCGGCGGCTTATGCAGGAAATGTCCGGGATCGGCTACGATGGCGCGTATATTGTGGAGCTGTACCGGGAGAATTACGACACCTTTGACCGCCTGCGGGAGTCAGTGGACAGGCTCACGGATATTGCCTGTGGTCTTGGGCTGATGTCATGACGCCTGCAAGTTCTGAAGAATAAAGGAGAACTTGAGAATGGAAAAACTCAGTGAAATTACCGAGAAGATAATGCGGGAGCGTTTTGGACGGGACAGCCTTATCGCCCTTGCAACGTCTGAGGGAAACGTCCCCCACGTCCGTAATGTAGACGCATACTACGAGGACGGAGCGTTTTACATCATAACCTATGCGCTGTCCGGGAAGATGAAGCAGCTTGCAGAGAACCCTGCCGCCGCAGTTGCCGGGGAGTGGTTCACCGGGCATGGCATCGGAGAGAACCTCGGTTACTTTGGAAATCCGGAGAATTCCGATATCGCCGGAAAGCTGAGAGCTGCCTTTTCCGAATGGATAGACAATGGACATAACGATTTCTCCGACCAGAACACTGTGATACTCCGCATAAAGCTGACGGACGGTATTCTGTTTTCAAACGGCAGAAGATACGACATTGACTTTACATAATACAAAACAGCCTGAGAGCAATTAACTCTCAGGCTGCATTTTATACTATTTCCTAATCAACCTATAGACAAAGTCTATAGGTTGAACCAATCGCCATAGCGGTTGGAGCGGCGAAGCCGCAGGAAAGACGTTCAATACTGATTCTGTCAAAACCTTTGGTTTTGACAAGCCGCCTTGCAGGCGGCTCACCTTATAGACAAAGTCTATAAGGTGATTAAGAATCAGTATTATTCAGTATCGCCGCTGTCGGTTTCTTCCCGCAGCTTCTTTTCCTCTTTCTTGGCGCGTCGTTTTGCAATGCTGCGGCTGTTGCTCTCGCGTATTGCGGAAACGGCTGGAATGCTCCTGAACCGCTGAACTGCGTCAGTCATTCTGCTTATTCCGGAGAAGAAGTCCATTTGCAGATCGGTTTCGGTATTGCTGGTTTTTCCGTTGCGGCAGTTGGCAATGATCTCCCCGTAACGGTTGTATGCGTTCTTGATCGAGGTTTCCCATGAAATATATACCTCGTTCATTGCATGGTCGCCCATCTGATGGATCTCGTCAAGATGTCCGGCGGCATATTCCAGCTCTGCGGCGATAGCCTCTGGGGTGTCATCAGTGAGAATGCCCGTGCGGTGGTTGGTGATCCCCTCTGCGGCGCAGCTTCCTTTGATCAGCACCGAGGGTACTCCGCAGGCAGCGGCTTCCCGCACTACTATGCCGTTGGTGTCGTACAGCGACGGGAAAATGAACAGGTCGCCGGCGGTGTAATATATCCGCAGTTCCTCGCGGTCGTAAATTGCTCCGGTAAAGACGCACTTTCCCGTGAGCTTCAGTTCATCGGCGTATGCTTCAATCTCGGCACGGTCTGCTCCGTCCCCGACAAACATCATTCGGAAATCTATCCCGCGCTCGTCCAGCAGCTTCAGGCTGTCGAGAATGTGGCGAATACCCTTATACCACAGCAGACGTCCCACAAACAGGAACACCGGCCCGTGACCCTCAAGTCCAAGCTCCTGCCGAAGAAACGCAGCGTCGTCGGCATTTGCACGTCCTCTGGGGAAGTCAACGCCGTTTTCCATTATGCGTATTCTTCTGCCCTCGGTTTCTTCATAGCCAATGCTGATGAGGTTCTGACGTGCGCCCTCGCTCACCGTCCAAACCTCGTCGGCGGCGGAGATGTTCGCTACGATCATCTTTATTGCCTGCTCCTGCATGAGCTTTGTGGGAAGCGCGCGTTTGATATCTATATCGAACTTCGTGTGGTAGGTAAGCACGATAGGCAGACCTGTCTTTATACGCAGCACCCGCGCCATGACCATAGAAGCAAAGGGGCAGTGGCTGTGGATTATGTCAAATCCGCTGCTGGTGAGCGAATCAAGCTTGCTTGCTGAAAAAGGATAACCCATGCGGTAGTTGCATATTTTTTCGGTTATGGACATACTGGTATATCTTACCACCGGGAACGGGAAATTATCCTGAACATCGGGGTATTCCGGGGTTACAACTGTTGCCTTTCCAAGCTCGTTGTTTATTATTTCTGCATAATTCAGGACTGTGTTTGCCACTCCGTCAATAACAGGAGGGAACGAGTCGTTCATCAGGCAGACATTCAATCCGTCTTTTTTGTCTGGCATTTATTATTCTCCTAGATTTTTACAGGGTTATTTTGTCTGAAAAGACTTGTGAATAGTATAATTATATCTCACTTCGGAAAGAAAATCAAGTGTATTTTGCCAAAAAATAGGTTACATTTTTGTAATATGTGGCGAATATACGACCCGCTGCGGATATTGTCAATTTCCCGGTCTGTCAGTCCACGTCATGACCGTGGCATTCCGGACATTCCGGGCCGTCCGGGAAGCCGTCACCGTCCCTGTCTTCCATATGCGCGGAGGCTCCCATCATATCCCTGCCACGAACGCTGTACTTGTCCCGCTGCGCCTGAATTGCCTCGTCAAGCAGTCGCTTCACGTCTCTGGGGCGCTTTACAGACTGGATAACCTTGCTGGGGGTGTCGCTGTCCTTTGAAAGCAGGGTGATCGTGCCGCAGCCGACTATCCTCTGTCCAAACGGCAGCTTCATTGATTTATCATATACCCGGTAAAGTTCGATCTCGTCCTCCCGGAGATTAAGTAAGCCTATTCTGGTGATAAGCTTGCTTTCTGTTAGGATATACCGGGTGAATGAAATAGGCATACCGAGGATACATTTTTTGCCTGTCCAGATTATCTCGCCGTAGTCCCGGGTGAGTTTTTTCATGTTTGCCATAAAATTACTTCCTTTCGGTATCGTTATGTAAGGGATCTCAGTTTTGCTTCAATCCGCTTGTATTCTGCGGAAAGCGGGCTTGCACCCTTTTGTTTAAGGTATATCTCAAGATAAAGCCGGTTAAAGAACGCACTGCCGCTGAAAAAACGCTCCATGCGTTTCATCTGCTGATAGGAATACACCCCGGACAGGAACATCAGCTTTTCCCGCTGAGTGGAGGCAGGCTCAAGCCCGCCCATCATCAGGAAATCGTATCCTGCGTCCAGCGCAGCCTTTCTGTCATCGCTGCCGAAGCTTTCATCGAACATCTTTTCAAGGAATGTCAGCGCGTCGTCTATCCGGGCTTCGTCCCGGCTGCGCAGCCATACGGCTCGGTCGTAGACATACAGCGCCCGGCAGAGTGAATGTTTTGAGCGGCTGTCCGGGTGGTATTTCATGATAAGCAGCATACTGCGGCTTAAATTCTTGTCAGGCTCCTGAGGATAGCTGCCGACTGCAAAGCGGGTGGTTTCGTGGTCTAGCCGCGCTGCGTCGGTAAAGGGAGCGTTGTCCACATTGACGCAGTGGGCGAAGATCACCGCAGCCTCTGTCCGAAGCTCCGGGAAGCTCTCGCAAAGGCTCTTGAAAAATCCATAGGTGTATACCGGGGAAACAAATCTCCCGCCCTTTGAAAGAAAGCGTTTGAGAATATTCAGCGAGTATTCGAGCGATTTCTGAGCCATATTCCAGTCATTCTGACCGCGGATCAGTGCAATGCAGTCGGACAGGCGCGGCTCCCAGTTTTCCACATCATTGAGCTTCAGGATTCCGGCGGTGAGCCTGCCGCAGCAGGCTTCGAAATCCTTTGGACGCCACTCCAGCGCGGCGGTGAAGTGCTGGAACGCGGCAGCGAAATCCCACTTTCCCATGAATTCCTGCGCCTTTGCGCATTGCTCGCGGCATTCGTCCATGCCGTAGTTGTCCTCGCAGCAGTCGTCCTCGTCGATAAGCTCACTGAGGTCGGCTTCTATCGTCAGTTCGTCCGGGATCGCGCTTTTCAGTCCCTCAAGGAAGAATTCGCGGGATTCCTCGTAGCTGATGTGAGTTCCGCAGTAAAGGCAGAAGCCGGTATCAAACTCGGAGTCCAGCAATATCATGCGCTCGCATTTCGGACACATACAATAGTCCAGCATACCGGTTCACGCTCCTTGTAATTTAAAATGTGTGGAGATATTGACAAACGGGAATTTGTCGGGCGGGTTTCCGTTTGCAGCTCCGCGCGAAGCGCAACTGTTTTTAGCTTCCTTTTGGCACAAAAGGAAGTAGGGTGTGGGGCAAAGCCCCACCACTCGCGCGCAAGCGCGCAACTCGGCGCGGAGCGCCGTTAAACGCGTAAGAGGCGCTAAAGGGGTTACAGGGGGAAAACAAGAGTTTTCCCCCTGTCAATGACTGCGGAGCAGGCATTGACAAACTCAAATGTAATTCACATGATAGATTTATCATATAGACAGTTGCTGTTTGGATCTATTAAAAATAACTTGTTTTCGCACGGGACTGAGGAGAAACCCTTCGGGGAAAGGGGGGAACTAAGAAAATCCGACAAAAACCGGA
>JAGAJA010000040.1 GCA_017829075.1 Oscillospiraceae bacterium
AGACCGGCGAAAAAGTCCCTAAAGGGACTTTCTCGCCGAACATCCGCACTGCCCGCACTCACTGACAGCAAAGCTGTCAGTTCGCACAGTTGTGCGGATAGAAGTGTTTTTTGCCCCGGCAGAGCTGGGGCAAAAAACGGATTTTCAAAGCCCGCTTCGCGGGCAAAACTGAGTTTTTCGACAAGCTGTATACATCTCAGCTTCTTGGAAAAAGAAATATTTTAATACTTTTCGGGAAAATCATGCAGGCAAAATCCGGAAAAAACATAAATCTCGCCGCCCCTTACCAAAAGTAAAAGGCGGCGACGTTCAATCTTAAACGCACTCATACGCAGAAAATGGTATTCAATGGTAACTGATCCAGTTTCATCTGCACAGCTCCGCAATGCTCTCCGGCGTAGAAAAGCACTCCCGCGGGTGCTGAGTCGGCTGCATCGGGCAGCCCATGTCCTCCAGCGCGTTGAGCAGCTCAATGAACGCCAGAGAATCCAGTATTCCGCTGTCCAGAAGCTCCGTATCCGGGCGTATCTCCCCGTCATGCTCGCAGAATTCCGACAGCAGCCCGATTATTGTATCTACTGTGATCTCATTCATCTGTTCTATCACTCCTTATCAGCTTTCCGTTCGGGCTGAGAGGTATTTCATCGGCAACAACTATCTTTCCGGGAAGCATATACGCCGGTACAAGCTCCGAAAGCCCCGCGCGTATTTCCTCGCCGGTGATACTTCCGTCAGTCCTCACCACAGCCGAAAGCGACTGCCGGCTCCCCCTCCGGACAGCGCTCACCGCCGCCTGAAGCACTCCGTCTATTTTCAGCAGATTATTCTCGATATCCGCCGGCTCGATGCGAAATCCCATTATCTTTATCTGGCGGTCGATCCTGCCGCCGAAATACAGCTTTCCGTCCCTGATATACCCCGAATCCCCGGTGTAAAAGCAACGCTCCGAGCCGCTGCCGCAGAAGCCTCCCGTCAGACCGTCCGTGTATCTTGCCACGCTTCCTCCGGAAATAACGATCTCGCCGTTTCCAGCTAAGGAAATCTCCCCCGCCGTATGCGACATATCGCCTATCGGAAGCTCACCCTCAGTCATGTCCGGGGTGATCTCCGCAGCGGTGACTGCGCAGCAGGCTTCAGTCGGACCGTAGGCATTGATTATCCTCACACCGGGAAAGCGCCTGAATAGCTTTGCGGCGGTCATGGGCTTCAGCACCTCTCCGCAGAAAAAGATCACTTTAAGCTCCGGCAGAAGCTCAGCGCAAAACAAGCTGTCGCACAGGCACAGCTCCGCAAATCCGGGAGTGAACACCGCAAGCTCCGCGGCGCTGTCCCTCATTCGCCGGAACACACCACCGAGGTCTGACATCAGGCTGCGTTCTATCACTGTAAGCCTTGCCCCGGTGTAAAGCGAATAATACAGATCAGCCACCGACAGATCAAACGAAAACATTGCCTGCTCAAGCACGGAGCGCGGCTTTGTTTCCGCAATTGCCGGAATTCCGCAGAACCACCGCAGGAAATTCCCGACATTCCCGCGGGAAACCTCTATTCCCTTAGGCTCGCCGGTAGTGCCTGAGGTGTATATCCTGTACGCGGGAAGCTCCGGCTCTGCTACCGCCAGAAGGAAGCTGCGCCTGTTCCATACAATTTCCCGCAGATCCGAATAATCCGCCATCGCTCCGGTTTCCGCACTGTCGTAAAGTACTATATCCGCATTGCAGAGAATGCCTTGCAGCCGCCGCTCCGGGAGAGCCTCGTCCACCGGGATATAGCATACCCCCGCCATAAGGCAGCCCCTCATTGCGGCGAAAACAAGCGGAGATTTTCCGCATATGATCGCGGCGGTTTTCACGCATTTTTCTTTAAGGAATGCCGCAATTGAGCCTGAGCAGCTCTCTAGCTGCGAAGCGGTGAGAGTTCCGCTGCCGCTTATGTATATTTCCTTCATGTCAGCTTCCTCAGTCCCGGCGTAATAATCTGGTCGCGGGGTATCAGTGAATAATCATACAGCACCTTTGAATGGTTGTCCAGCACCAGTTCACGGCGAAGCACCCGGCGCTCCCGGTCAAGGGTTATGCGGTACACCCTGCTCACCCGGTAGAATACTCCGTCCTCCTCGACATAGCCCTGATTTTCCTCGGTGATCCGGTATATGTACGGAAATGCGGCGGGGGCGCGCAGTTCCCCGAAAAGCTCGTTTTCGTCAAGCCACACAAGAAGCTGCACCGGTCTGTCGGTGGTGTTTTTGAAGCGATAATCCACATTCTTATAGAATACGCTGGTTCCTGTCCCGAACGGCACCCGCCTGCCGGAATCCGGAAACAGCGCGTCGGAATGATGCACCAGCTCTGTAACGGTCAGCGGACTGTTCAGCACCAGCCAGTGTATCAGGTTCGCAAGCTGGCACAGACCGCCGCCAATGCCGCTTTCCAGCTTTCCGTTATTTATCACCAGTCCCTCAAGATAACCCCGCTTTGCGCTTGGTTCTCCCACCAGCCGCCAGAAGGAAAAGGTTTCGCCGGGATTTATCACGATCCCGTTTATCTGCGCGGCAGCCAGCCGAAGATTTACCGCCTTGTTGCGCTGAAGCTGCATATCCACGCCCTCCAGCCTGCGCAGTACATTTGAGGTATGGCTCTTGACGATCACCGGAAACGGAACGGTGTTTTTTTCGCTGGCGATATTCTCTTTGCTGAACATATCCCGCATATCCCGCAGCAGATACTCCTTTTTCAGCGATATTTTATAGCAAGCCGGAGAAAGCTCGCAGAACAGCTTCCTTTTTTTCATACCCAACCACCTGACCATTGACGAAATTAATTATCTGTAACTATTATAGCATTATTTGTCAAAAATGCAATTACAGCACGATTACAATGTGGTTACAATATGGTTACAGTTTTCAGTCTTCTAAGCGGCTTGACAGCGGAGCGTTCCGGTGCTAAAATATTGATATAGGAGGGGATCATCATGTTCAGTATTTATCCGGTTCTTGCGGCGCAGACAAGGCTGCCGTTCTACCTTTCCGGAGCAGGAGTCTGCGACCCGGAATACCACGTTGTCCGGGAGGGCGGTCTGGTGTCGTTTCAGATACTGTATACAACAGGGGGTACGGGGATCCTCCGCATTGACGGCAAAGAGCTTGTCCAGACCGCGGGGAGCATTTTCTATCTGTCCCCCGGCGTACCCCACGAGTATTTCCCGGTGGACGGAAAATGGGAAACATCATGGGTGGTATTCCGGGGACAGCACTTGCAGGAAATCATGCAGGAGCTTGGCTTCGGGAAGTGGCATGAAAAAAGCTCTGCGGATATTTCCGGCTGCGAGCAGATATTCAGCCGGATAATGTCCGCGGTGAACGACCCGGTTTCCGGCGGAGAACGCTGCTCTCTGCTGATATACGAATATATCCTCGAAGCGAAAGCGCTGCTCATTTCCGGAAGAACCAGAAGCGGCGGACTTATCTCCCCGGCGCTGGAAAAAATGGACGCGGAATTCATGCGGGACATCACCCTTGAGGAGCTTGCCAGCATCTGCGGGGTATCCCTCCAGCATTTCTGTCGGGTATTCAGGGCGCAGACAGGTATGCGCCCCATGGAATACCTCGCCCGGCGGAGAATGTCCGAAGCAAAGCGGCTGCTTAACTCCACCGACCGCAGCGTAGCGGAGATCTCAGCCCTCACCGGTTACAGCAGCCCCACCTATTTCGGAACGGTTTTCCGTAGGTACGAGGGAACTACCCCGTCCGACTATCGCCGGACAAGGGTACTGTGATGTTCATATTTTGAGGATAGCGCAAATATTTGTGATTGAAAAATATCCTCTTTCAGGCTATACTGATACTAAGGAAATTCAGCGAAACTGAAAGGGGTATTTTTATGAAGCTGAGATCACTTGCCGCGGCTGCGGCGGTAATCACCGCGGTGAATGCGGTGTCACTTCCCGCTTTTGCGGAGGGAACGGAGAACACGCCTATGAACATAATTATTGACGGAAACAATGCCAACACGCTGGAAACAATGCTCTACCGGGGTACCGGAATGGTGAGCGGAAACAATTCCTCCCGGCTGCTTCTGGACTACAAGAACGAAAACCCGGAAGCCTACTGGGAGATAATGAATTACATCTTCGGAAAAAAGGGTCTGGAAATAGCTCATCTCAAGCTGGAAATGGGCTCGGACGTGAATTCCTCCTCCGGCACTGAGCCTGCGGTAATGCGTTTTGAGGACGAAACCGCCGATGTGACGAGGGGCGCAGGCTATCAGCTCGCCGCCGATGCAAAGACGATAAATCCCGACCTCACGCTGGATATGCTCTGGTGGAGCGAGCCGCTGTGGGTAACAAACGCCGAGGACGTGTACGCAGCGCGGTACAAATGGTATAAGGAAACCCTTGACGCGGCATACGAAACCTACGGGCTGAAATTCGACTATGTTTCCGCGACCCAGAACGAGCGCGGACGCGACAACGAATGGATAAAGTACCTTTCCCAGCACCTGAAATCCGAAACCGACTGCCCCTATGACTACTCGGCAATCAAGATCGTTGCCGGAGAAGAGGTATGCACATGGCAGGCGGCAGGCGAGCTTTTAAAGGATATCCAGAACGGCGGGACTGAGCTTTCCGACGCAATAGACGTTATGGGCAGCCACTACACCAGCAGCTCCTCCAAGGAAGCGCAGGAGCTTGCCCGCAGCTATGGCAAGGAGCTTTGGTTCAGCGAGGGCAGCTCCTCCATGGCATATTCCGAGGGAGCGCAGCGGTTTGACGAGGGCAATTCCGGACTTACCGGAATAAACGGCGCGCTGGATATCGCCAACCGCTATATTGCAATGTACCCGCAGGGCGGCATGACCCTCTGCCAGTTCCAGCCGATAGTTGCGGCATACTATGACGGCGTATGCTACTGCCATAAGCAGTTCATCAATGCCTGCGACCCGTGGAGCGGCTACTACACGCTGGACAGCGGATTTTATGTAATGCTTCAGTTCACCCAGTTCATGGACAAGGGCTGGAACTTTGTGGACGGAGCCTGCTACTGCGACGGAAAGCCCGGCGGCGACGGTCACGCTATGGTTGACGCAGTGTACAGCTATATGACTACATGCAGCCCGGACAAGAGCGATTACAGCACTGTTATCACCAACACCACTCCTGACCCGATAACCTACGATATCACCGTTTCTAACCTTGCAAATGCCGGAAATACGGTTTATCTCTGGGAAACAAGAGGCGCGGACGGCGGCGAGTTCAACGAGAATTACTTCAAGCCCGTCGGGACTGCCACCCCGGAGGAAAAGGACGGAGCTTACAGCTATTCCGTCACCGTGAAGCCCTATTCAATCATCACCGTATCCACAATAGACCTGCCGCAGGAGGACTACTCCAACAAGGACATATCTGAGCGCACGATACTTGAGCTCCCCTATTCCGACGATTTTGAATACGCGGATTACCCGGACGATTATCTCTCCTCCCGCGGAAACGCTCCCCGCTACACCACCGACGAGGGCGGCGCGTTTGAAGTGAACGGCGGCGTACTTACTCAGCAGATCACCGCGGACATGAAGCCTAAGGATTGGGGCTGGACTCCCGACCCGACAACCAATTTCGGCGATGACCGCTGGTACAATTACAGCGTGTCCGTGAACGTTATTTTCGATCCCGCTGAGGACAAGGGCAGCAACTACGCCGGAGTTGGACTGCGGTACACTCAGGGACATATGGGGGCTTCCGGCTACTGGCTGAAGCTTACCGAGGACGGAAGCTGGAGCCTGTGGAAAAACAGCACTACACTGGACAACGGCACAACTTCCGCAGATACGTCCGCCCCTGTAAACCTGAAGATCGAAGCTGTTGCGAATACTGTACGCTGCTGGATAAACGGCGAGCAGGTGTGTGAATATTCCGCAGAGGGACAAGGCGATCTCGGCGGAGGAAGAGCCGCGCTGTTCTCCTCCTACAACCGGAACAGATTTGATGATCTGTCGGTCGCACCGGCAGAGGGCGTGGAAACCTACATCACACGCTTTGACAACACCGATCAGATGTTCAGCTATTCCGGCGACTGGCAGCAGGACACCATGTCCAGCTTCAAGAACTACAAGCGCACTCTTTCCACCGGAAAAGCCGGCTGCTCCTTTACCGTTGACTTCAACGGAACAGGAATTGCCATAACCGGCGGCGGCAAGGGCGCAACGCTTACTTACTCCGTGGACGGCGGCGAGGTTCAGGAATACACCGCACCCAAAACCGGAACCCGCGGCGTAAGCCTGCTGCTCTCAGGTCTGGAAAAGGGACAGCACCGTCTGGAGGTCACTGTCATTGACGGATCATACAACGTTGACAGCGCCGAGATCACCGGAATGGATGTCTACACTGCGAAGCAGCTCTCCCACACAAAGGAGGAGCAGTACTCCCCTGTCAGCGATGAAGCTGCCACGGCAGAGCCTGAAACCTCAGAATCAGAAGAAACCTCTGATACTTCCAGCGCTCCTGAAACCTCAGACGTCAGCGGAAACGCAGACGAAAACGGAGGCTTCCCGGTAGGCGCTGCGGTAGGAATAGGCGCGGCAGTAGTTGCGGCTGGTGTGACTGCTGCGGTGGTCATCTCGAAAAAGAAGAAAAAGTGATACTCGATAAATAGAATTACAGCCCGGACAAAACTAGTTCCGGGCTGTCAGACTGTAAAAAAACTAGAGCGAAGCGACAAAACCGCGCGAAGCGCGGAATTGATTTTCGCTTCCTTTTGGTACAAAAGGATTATAATGTGGGTCGCTCCGCTCCCTTATGTTCAGCCTTTCCCGGCTAAACGCCGGGAATTTCGCCTGCGGCGAAACCGCACGAACCAACGGGTATGGGGCAAAGCCCGCCGAAGTATTTCTCGAAGAAATCCCGCGCCTTTTCAAGGTCGTTGACATACATTGCGATATGTTCTATACGCACAGATTTTCCTCCCAAATACCTGCTCAGTTGTTCCAGTAGCCCCAGTCGCTCTGCGTCAGGAAGTTATCATAATAAGTCACCGTTGAGCCAGTCGCCGCATGGAATGCGTTATTCGCAAACAGCACGTCAGTAACACCGTTTTCCGTCAGGAATTCCACCGCGTTGTGGGTGAAATACCGCATATCAATGACATAGATCTCATCAAACGAACCCATGAGATACCCCGGCAGAGCGTTGCCGTAACTGTCCTTGAATATCGCAAGCTTTCTGCCCGTTCCCGCGTCTGAGGAAACCTTTACTATCTTCGCGTCACCGCCCATAAAGGTGCAGTAAGCCATGCCGTTTCCGTCGCCGTATTTTATGAAGAAATTACCCTCATACGGCTCGTTCGCGCCCGCTATCTTGCCGTCCTTCAGGATATAATCATAATAGGTGGTGGTGTAATCCACATTCTTCGGGACGTAATAAATGAAATCCTCCGGATTGTTTTTCAGAATGATATCCCCGCTGTAACCGTACATCGTGCCTACATAGTCATGCACCACCCGCTGCTCGTACTCCGAGATATCCGCAAACGGAACTCCCGCAGCCTTTGCGAAAGCCTGCGCCGCATAATACGCTCCAAGCGGCGCCCAGTGGTGGTCTGTACGCAGGTAGATATCCTCGCTCTTGTGAGAGGAAAGCGCAGTGTATGCGTCAACCGCCACAACGTCATTGTCAAGAATTCCGTAAACGTGGTTGATGTTGTCAAGCTGACTGCCGCAGTATGCCGCAACCGACGGAGGACTGTAAAACTCGCAGGAGGTAGGGATTATCATGCTGTATACGTTCACATCGCTGCCCAGCGCGTCCTTGTATTTGTTGATGACCTCCGCGTACCTCTCGCCTACGGAAAAGCTGCCGCCATAAAGCATTAACGCACGGGTGCCTACCACCGCTATGCCGTTATTCGTGATAGTCACCGAATCGTCCGGGGCTATCTCCTCGGGATCGTTTTCGTCCGGCGCGGCTGTGGTTATCTCTGTTCTTTCGGTCTGGGCGGGTTCGCTCGTTTTTTCAGACTCGGAGGGATCATCGGAGGGCTGGGCAGGCATTGTCTGCTCCAGTTCAGGTTCAGGTTCAGGCTGAGATACCTCCGGTACGCTGGTCTGTACCTGACCGACATTGTGCAGGCGTATTCCGTCCTGCCGGAAGCCGCGAAGCTCCCGCAGCGCAGTGGACATATTCGTAAGATCGTCCCGGAATGGCACGGTATCGCTGAACCACTCGGATACTCCCGCAGTAAATTCGCCGCTGAAATAGCTGTCCGCGGTAAGCTCCGGGAATTCCTTAAGCTCGCGCTTTTCGGTTATGCTCTCGGTGCTGCGCGGAAATACGATAAGCGCCATACCTATTGTTTCAAACGCAAGCAGCAAAGTCACAAGATACACAGCATTGGATATCCTGCGCCGCTTCGGAGTGCGTTCTTTGTATTTTTTGTTGTTTTCTGGTTTCATAGCTTTACCTTAAAATCTCAAGTACAGGAACGGATTTGTGGTGCTGCCAATCAGCAGCAGAGTGCTGACTATCAGAAGCGCGGCAGCGGACAGGGTTTTCAGTCCGGTCAATGCGACCTCGCCGCCGGGACTTCTCTTCTCTGCGGAGCGGTCGTACATCAGCCGGAATATCCTGCTCACCGGCAGGCAGCATATAACTCCCGCAAGGAGCAGCCACAGGTTACTGGTAAGCTCGTTCTGCGCCACCAGATCCCAGCCTCCGGCGGTTCCGCCGCCGAACAGGATCGGTATGAATTCCCCAAGCCTTGAAAAATCGTCAAAGTAGAAGATCACCCAGCCGAATATTATTACAAACAGGCTGTAAATATGCAGGAACACCGCAGGTATTTTGTCCTTGACCTTGAGCAGAGTGTATTTCTCCAGCAGAATTATCGCGCCGAAATAAAGTCCCCACAGCACGAAATTCCAGCTTGCGCCGTGCCACAGTCCTGTCAGGAACCACACTATGAGCAGATTGAGGGGCTGATGCTTCCGGTTGCCGCCAAGCGGGATATAAACATAGTCCCGGAAGAAGCTGCCGAGGGAAATGTGCCACCGCCGCCAGAATTCAGTGATTGTCCGGGAGATGTAGGGGTGCTTGAAGTTCTCGTCAAAGTGGAAGCCAAGACACCTGCCCATTCCGATAGCCATGTCGGAATATCCCGAAAAGTCGAAATATATCTGCATGGTATAGGCGAGAATTCCCAGCCACGCTCCCCCGGTGGTAAGTCCGGAAAAGTCCCCGTCAAGGAATGTCGAGGAGATCTCAGAAAGCTGATTTGCGAGAATCACCTTTTTGCCAAGACCGATAAGGAATCGGTAAGAGCCCTCCGCGATATCGTCAAAGGTAATGCGCCGCTTGTTTATTTCCGCGGAAATAGTGGAGTACCTCACGATAGGTCCGGCGATAAGCTGCGGGAACATTGAGATGTACAGCAGCAGCGAGAAATAGCTGCGCTGCGCCTTAACCTCTCCCCGGTAAACGTCAATGATATAGGATATCGACTGGAACGTGAAAAAGCTGATTCCGATAGGCAGCGCGATCCCCGGCTTCGGAATAGAAAGCCCGGTGAGGTTCAGCGTTTCCACAATGAGATCCGCATACTTGAACACCGCTATTATCCCGATATTCAGTACCAGACCGACTATCAGCGCCGGCTTTGACCTATGCTTTCCCCGGTCGATGAACAGTCCCACAATATAGTTCATCAGCACGCTCAGTATCATCAGGAAAACGTATATCGGCTCTCCCCACGCGTAAAAGATCAGCGAGAAAATAATCAGAACTGCATTTGAATATGGACAGAGATTCTCGTCCGCATAACGCGGCGCGCCTCCGCCCGCAGCAGCCCTTGCCCTTGCGTGATCGCCGCACCTCCCCAGCGCGTAGCATATCGCCGCAGCCGGAATAAAAATATATAGAAAGAATAGATCTGAAAAAACCATGTTGCACCCCAAATATCTAAGGAAACGCTGATTAAAACAAAATCGCCACGCTCAAACGCGCATACTCACGCGGCTGATTTTGTTACGCTTCGCTTTAATCAGCGTATCCCTAAGCGTTATTATCTATATCGCATATCATTAAGTCAATCTGAAATGTTTTGCAATAATATCACATACCTCTTCACGGGTATCTTTGCCGTTGTTTTCCCGAACCAATGTAAAAAAACCGCTGTTTGCATACTCATCATAGTGTTCCTGACTATTGATAAGAGCAAGACCCTTTTTATAATTTTCCATCACTGATTCCGAATCATCACAACCGTCAATTACACTGAGAATAAACTGCTTCTCAGGGTCGCTGCGGTCAAAAAAACGTTCAACACTCATAGATTGCGGCGAAAGCATAACAACAACACGATGATAATCGGAAATCTCCTTTAAAACCCCGATCGGAATATTTGTATCAACAATTACTTTGCTATTCCTTGATACAGAAATAAGCTCTGCAACCTCAAATTCCGCCGCTTCTTTCCCCACGCTGTATATCCAGCGTTCATATTCTTCGGGCGGACGCTTAACAAACTCTTTCCAATCCGTCATATTTTTCGTATAACACATATCAGGCTGCACATCAGGCTCCGCCACGATATCCGACACAGCGCAATGAAAGTTCTCACCACAGCACACCAAACCATATTTTTCAGCCAGCATTTTTACAGCCGTAGATTTTCCTGCATATGCAGTGCCGGTTATAAAATAAACATTGCGCAGATAGTATCGTAAAATATTATTTTCTATTTTCATTCTCAAAACCGCCAATTCCAATTTACTACATTATACCACCACATATTTTTCCTGTCAATAGCTGGCATAATTTGCCGACAAATAAATTATATCACTCTCATTGAGATTATTCAATTACAGCGGGATTACAGTTTGGTTACAATATGGTAACATTATTTCAATAAAAACTTCAAAACCCCTTGAAATCGTTTACAATCTGTGCTATACTTTAGGAAAAATGAGAAAACCGGACAAATCCGGAATACAACAGGAGGAACATCATGAACAACACAAGAAAACAGCCGGAATGGCTTGACAACGCAGTTTTCTATGAGATCTATCCCCAGTCCTTCAACGACACCAACGCGGACGGAATAGGCGACATCAACGGAATTATCGAAAAGCTGGACTACATTCAGGAGCTGGGCTGTACCGCGATATGGCTCAATCCCTGCTTTAAATCACCCTTCGGGGACGCGGGCTACGATGTGGAGGACTACTACACCGTTGCGCCCAGATACGGCACAAACGAGGACTTGGTGCGGCTCTTTAACGAAGCGCACAAGCGCGGAATGCACGTAATTCTCGACCTCGTACCCGGTCACACCGCAGTCACCCACGAGTGGTTCAAGCAGTCCATGAAAGCGGAACGCAACGAGTTCACCGACCGCTACGTCTGGACTGACAGCATCTGGGAGGAGCCGCAGGGAATGGGCTGTATTCGGGGAATTTCCGACCGGGACGGCTCCTGCGCTGTGAATTTCTTCTCACACCAGCCTGCGCTGAATTACGGCTTCTACAAGCCCGAAAGACCGTGGCAGCAGCCTATGGACGCCCCCGGCGCTATCGCCACCCGTGAAGCCCTCAAGGACATCATGCGCTTCTGGCTGTCCGCCGGCTGCGACGGGTTCAGAGTGGATATGGCTGGCTCGCTGGTAAAGCACGACGAGGACGGAAAAGGTACGATCGCTCTCTGGCAGAACATCAGAGCCTTTCTTGATGAGGAATTCCCGGAAGCGGCAATGGTGAGCGAATGGGGAGAGCCGGACAAGTCCCTTATCGGCGGCTTTCATATGGACTTCCTGCTGCATTTCGGTCCGTCCCACTACAACGATCTTTTCCGCTGCGCAGAGCCGTATTTCTCAAAGCGCGGCAAGGGCAGCGCAAAGGAATTCATCGAAGCATACAAGGCGAATTACGCGAAAACAGACGGAAAGGGACTTATCTGCATTCCCTCCGGAAATCACGATATGGACAGGCTTGCCCGCAGCCTTGACCCAGATGAAATGCGCGTTGCGTTCGCATTCCTGCTGTCCATGCCCGGTGCGCCGTTCATCTATTACGGCGACGAAATAGGTATGCGCTTTGTTGAGGGGCTGACCTCGGTAGAGGGCGGCTACGGCAGGACAGGCTCCCGCACTCCCATGCAGTGGAACAAGGGACTTAACGCAGGCTTCTCCTCCGCGCCGAAATCAAAGCTGTACATTCAGCAGGACGAAAGTCCCGACCGTCCGGACGCTGAAACCCAGCAGGCGGACGAGAATTCCCTGCGCAGCGAGGTAAAGCGGCTCATCGCCCTCAGAATGGCAAATCCCGCGCTCCAAAGCAAGGGGAAGATCGAGTTCATTTCCGACGGATATCCTCTGGTGTACAAGCGTTCCTGCGAAACGCAGACAATTGCGGTCATCGTCAATCCCTCGGCGCAGAGCGCGATAGTTCCGGGTATCTCCGGCAAAGTAATACACACTATCGGCGGCAGCGCTGTTGCGGAGGGCGGCGCAGTCAGCATTGAGGGCTGCACAGCAGCTTTTGTGGAACTGTAAAGCACATTCAAGGCGGTTTACAATAAACTTATCCCGGCAGGAGGTTCTACCGGGATAGTTTTTATTCAGATGTTGGTATAGAATATTCCGGTAAGCTGCTGCACTCCGATAGATACCGCAGTGATAGCAACCCAGCAGCAGAAGCCCATCAGGATAGGCTTTCCTCCGTTCTTCACCAGCTTTACGATATTGGTGTTCAATCCTATCGCGCCCATTGCCATAGCGATAAAGAACTTTGCAAGCCACGTCATCAGCTTCACAAAAGTATCGTTATAGAATACGGTAAAGCCGCTTTCCGGCAGTACTCCGACAACAGTTGTAATGACCGCCGCTCCGATAAAGTACAGAATGAACCACGGGAACACCTTTTTAAAGGAAAATCCGGACGCCTTGCCGCCCTCTTTCTTTGCCTTTCTGGTGCGGTAAAACGCAAGTGCGAGGGTTATCGGGATTATCGCCAGAGTACGGGTGAGCTTCACCGTGACCGCCGCAGACAGAATACCTGTTGTGCCGTAAATGCTTTCAGCAGTAGATGCGGCGGCGGTGACAGAGGAGGTGTCATTCACCGCAGTTCCCGCAAACACCGCAAAGCCCTCTGTTCCAAGCCCTATCGCATGTCCGAAGGTCGGAAAGATCAGCGCCGCAAGGATATTGAACAGGAATATTACCGAAATGGACTGCGCCACATCGTCGTCCTCCGCTTCGATAACCGGCGCTGTGGCTGCGATCGCCGAACCGCCGCAGATAGACGAGCCTACTCCGATAAGGCAGGCGGTTTTGGAATTGATCTTCAACAGCTTCATCATCAGGAAAGCAACGATGAGCGAAACCGCAATCGTAGAGATGATAACCGGCAGGCTCTTTCCGCCGACCTGCGCGATAGTTCCCAGATTAAGCGAAAATCCAAGGATAATTACCGCCCATTGAAGTATTTTCTTGGAGGAAAACTTCACTCCTCCGGAAATAAGATCATGCCTTGCGAATTTCGGCGCGGCGAGGGAAATTATCATTCCCGCCACAATGGAAATAACCGGCGCGCCGATAAGATTAAGGGAAAAATCTCCGATGCTCAGTCCGCTGAGCTCAGTTGCCACCCCAGCAATTGCCGCGCAGAGGATTATGCCAAGACCGTTTTTCTTTATGAATGTCATCAGAATGCTCCTTTATTTTTTTCTTTAACAGAATACTGTCCACACACGAAAAATAGTATATCACATAAACCCGGATTTTTCAATATCTATTTTCGAAAAAGCAAAAAATTCCACGCAAAGAAATAGAATAGAAATCAGCTTATTGAAAAACCTGTTTCTGCCCTTGGTTTTTTCATACAGTAATGGAATTAGGCAGAGCCTTTGATTTTGTTTGGTAACACAATATCATTTAGGCTTCTGTCAACTTTTTTTGTATAAATACACTTTTTTATCTACGTTCCTAAATTTTGCCTTGACATATATATATTATAATGGGAATGAACATCAATAATGATGTATTATTCTTTTGGAGGTTTATATGAAACTGAAACACAAACTTATTTCGGCTGTGCTGACTGCTGTACTGGTAGCAGGCTCTGTAAGCGTGCCGAACACACCATTGGAGGTAACTGCGTCGGCAGCTTCTTCCACAAAACTGACTGCGCCGACCGGCGTAAAAGCCACAAAAACCAGCAATTCTGTTAAGCTTAGCTGGAACGCAGTAAGCGGCGCTGGTGGATACCGTATTTATATGTACAACGCTTCCACCAAAAAGTACGAAAAGTACAAGGACGTCACAGGCACTACCTGCACTATCAAAGGACTGAAAGCTTCTACCACATACAAGTTCAAGGTAGCTTCGCTGAAATTCACAACGCAAAGCTCAAGCAAAACGCTTTCCAAGAAAACTTCTTCAACTGGCACGTCTGTTAAACTGACCTGGAGCGCAGTAAGCGGTGCTAACGGCTACCGTGTTTACAAGTACAATCCCACTACGAAAAAGTATGTAAAGTACAAGGACGTTTTAACGACCTCCTGCACTGTCACCGGGCTGAAAGCTTCCACTACATACAAGTTCAAGATCACTCCTTTGAAATTAACCGCGCAGAGTACATCTAGTGTGATTTCTGCAAAGACAAGTTCATCAAGCGAACCCACGGATAATGAACAGCCGGCAGCAACTTCTGCAACCATTTGCGGCAAAACATACGAAGTAGCAAAGACAAAAGAATTAAGGTTTTACAGTGGTTCATTAACAGAAAAAGACCTGACGGAAATATTAAAACTTACGAATCTGACCACATTGACCATTTCCAATGTTAATCTGACCTTTACAGAAAAATACCTGACGGAGTTAGGAAAACTTCCAAATTTGACCGAATTGGAAATTTGTGATGTTGGTATCACTTTCACAGAAAAATATCTGACGGAAATAGGAAAACTTAAGAATCTTACCCTGTTGAGCCTTGGCGGTGATAAAATCAGCGATGTCACACCGCTTTCCGGACTTACAAATCTGAAAAAACTGAGATTGTTCAATAATTCAATCACTGATATCACCCCTCTGTCAACCCTTACTAATCTGGAGGTTTTGTCGTTGAGCAAAAACCCATTCAATGATATTTCGCCTATTACAACACTTTCAAAGCTGAGTTTATTGTACATTGAAGAAGTAAAACTCAAGGACATTAAACCGATTGCGGAATTAAAAAGCCTAAGGGAGGTATACTCATACGGCTGCGGCTGGACTCAGGCTGATAAAGATTATTTAAGAAATAGCATCCCTAATTTGTCATTTGGAGCATACTAATACAATAATAAAAACGTAACACCCTCTGCTTGCAGAATAAAGCAGAGGGTGCATTTTCCGGGTAATGAACCGCAATATCCGCTGCCATTGCGAAAACGCTTGCCTGCGCATGAAGCAGTGGTGGGAGAGCGCGAAAATAATTTTCACGATCAGCTATTCTGCACTTGATTTAATGGAAAAAATGTGTTATAATTAATACAAGAGTAATTCTGTGGAGGTGAGGATCATGGGATTTGCAATTACCAACAGCGGAGTAGATATACATAGTGGTGGCTATACCTCTGGCGGATCACGCCAGACGATCGAGAACGATATAACGAAGCTCCAAAAGCAGCGCGATGAATATGAGCAGCAGAAGGACACGGACGATACCGCAGCCATTGACGAAAAGATCGCAAGCCTTGAAAAACGTATAAATAATCTTCAGCAGCGTCTTGACAAGCTTAAATCGAAAGAGGAAGAAAAGGACAGCGGCGAATGCCAGACCTGCAAAAACCGCAGGTATCAGGACGGTTCAGACGATCCCGGAGTATCCTTCAAAACGGCGGGAAAGATAAATCCCGCAAACGCCGAGGCAGTGGTTCGCAGCCATGAGTACGAGCACGTCAACCGCAATCAGGCTAAGGCGGCGGAAGATGGCAAGGAGATCGTGTATCAGAGCGTGATAATAAAGCACGGCATTTGCCCCGAATGCGGAGATTCCTATGTTACAGGGGGACAAACCACGACAGTTACCAGATCCGCTCCGGACGAGCGGTATTCCGTGGGCATGAAAGACAATGAATCCGGAAAGCTGCTTAATGTTCTGGCGTGATACATTTATAGAGATGTCTTAATACATTATGCCGGTCTGATACCAGTTCAGACCGGCATTTTTATATCCTGATTTCCAGCTTATTTTATTCTACAATCTCAATATATCTTGCCTGTTTTTCTGCTCCAAATAGCGAAGTCCCCTTTTCTTTCCGCAAAACAAGCTTTGGTGTTTACGATCAATAATGATTTTCATAAAACCTTGACAATTCTTGGAGAGTGTGCTATAATTAAGCTGCGACACAACTGAATAATTTTCAAGATAAGGTGTACACTTTTCATGGTAAAAGTGCATGCTCTTTTTCGTATACCTTATTTTGGAAAACGAGTTGTGTCGCAGCAATCGGAGCTTTGCATTTTTCGGTGCGTAGCTTCGGCTGCGCACTTTTTTATTTATGGAAAGGAAAAAAGGTATGAAAATCAGCAAAGCCTTGAACGCTGTCACTGCGGCGGCAATGCTCCTTACATTAACTGCGTGCAGCAATGGCAGCTCCGGAAGCACTCCGCTCGACGATTTTAATTCAGATTATTCAGAAGCAAGTCCGGAAGACTCATATTCGGAAATTATGAGCAGCCCGGATAGTACATCGTCCGAGGATAATGAGGAAACTGAGCCAAACCTTGCTCTAACTGCCGAGGAAACGCCTGCACGCGATTTCCAATATGAGGAAATAAGAGACATTGGTATTGAAATTACGGGTTATAACGGTGATAATACGATCGTGAAAATTCCGTCGGAAATTGACGGAAAGAAGGTCGTGAAGATAGGAAATGAAGCATTTAAATATCGCAGCGACATCACAGATATAGCTATCCCCGAAGGCGTCACTGAAGTAACCCCAATGGCATTTTCCCGTTGCAGTGGACTTAGGAATGTTGCACTTCCTGATAGTGTTATGAGCATTGGTGCTGTAGTTGGTTTTGGTGATTATTTGGGAACGTATGCTAAATTTACATATAGAGGGAAAGAGTACCGTCCGTCACAATACGATGAATTAAACGATGCTATCACTTCAAATCCCGGACTTACTGCGGATGCAGCATTAGCTAATGGATTTAAATTTGAATACAGCGAAGAACTCGGAGGTATGATAATTACAGATTACATAATATCTCATGCAACGAACGTAGAAATCCCATCGGCAATCGACGGGATAAGCGTTGTGGGAATCGAAGGCAATTATTATATGCCAGAATACTATCAAGGTGCATTTGCGCAATGCTATGATCTCACCAGTGTTACAATTCCGTATGGCGTTAAAAGAATAGGATATAGCTCATTTCAACGTCGTACTAAGCTTACAGAAGTTATTATTCCGGACAGTGTTACAGAAATAGGTGATCTTGCGTTTGCGCAATGCGACAAACTCAAGAATATTACACTCCCCAACAGTGTCACCAAAATAGAGAAAGGATCATTTGCCGCCTGCTACGCAACAATTACCTACAAGGGCAAAACCTACACTTCCGATAATTATGACGCACTGTACAATGCCGTAAACTCAATTTCTCTGACGGTTGCCGCACCTGTATCTACCGAATCACCTGTATCTACCGAATCGCCTGTATCACCAGAATCACACGAATCACCCGTATCTACCGAATCGCCCGTATCACACGCATCTCCCGCAAGCGACTTTGAGTACGAGTATAAAGAAGAACTTGGTGGTATTGTAATAACCAAATACACTGGCAGCAAGTCTGTTGTCAATATTCCTTCGGAAATTGATAAAAAAAAGGTCGTAAAATTAAATAGTTGGTCGTTTGGGAATAGCAATATCACAGAAGTTACAATCCCGTATGGAGTGATCGAAATAGGAGATTCCGCCTTTAGAGAGTGCAGTAGTCTTAAAAGCGTAGATATCCCGAATGGAGTTACAAAAATAGGAGTAGGCGCATTTAGGTATTGCACTGCCCTTACAAGCATAACAATTCCGAACAGCATTACACAAATACCGGACGAAACGTTTTATGATTGCACCAGTCTTAAAAATGTTGCTATTCCGGATAGTGTAACATTTATATCCTCCGGCAACATGATGTTTTGTCCAGCGTTTTACGGTTGCAATGCAAACGTCACCTACAAAGGCAAAACCTACTCTCCCGATAATTATGACGCACTGTACAATGCAGCCAACTCAAATTCTTCAAACGACGCCGCGCCCGAATCTCCAGCAAGCGACTTTGAGTACAAGTATAAAGAAGAACTTGGCGGTATTGTAATAACCAAATACATAGGCAGCGATTCTGATGTGTATATTCCGGAAAAAATTAACGGACAAAAGGTTGTAAGAATAGCATCGTATACATTTATCTTCTTCAACGGAACAAGCATAACAATACCAGACAGCGTTACAGAAATACAATTCGATGCGTTTGCGGGCAGCATGGCAAAAATTATCTACAAAGGAGAGACCATTTCTAACGGTTATTATCTCCCATTGTACAACGTGTAAAAAACACGGGCGGAGTGATTAACTCCGCCCGCCAGACCGTCGAAAAAGTCCCTAAAGGGACTTTCTCGCCGAACATCCGCACTGCCCGCGTAAGGCATAAGGCGTAAGCCGTTGCCAGTACAGTTGTGCGGATAGAAGTGTTTTTTGCCCCGGCAGAGCTGGGGCAAAAAACG